>JAJZKX010000032.1 GCA_021850745.1 Thermoplasmata archaeon | reverse complement strand
GGCAACAGCCATCGAGGTCCGGGCCGCCCTTTACGGCAAGAGCGAGACCCCAGTTGCCGGGTTTGTTGCCGGCCTTGGCGGAAGGGACGTGAGGATAGAGGACTTTGAGGAAATCTACAGTCACGTTGAGAGCGGAGATACCGGAAACTACTACATCAACCTGAAGGGGGTGAACTGAAATGCCTCTTTCTATACCGGAACAGGAACTGATGGAACCCGGACATACGGCGTGTCATGGTTGCGGTGCAACCCTCTCCATGAGGTATGTGCTGAAGGCTTTGGGGAAGAACACGGTAGTCTCAGTCCCGGCAGCCTGCTGGGCCGTGATCCCGGGTGCCATGCCGAAC
This sequence comes from Thermoplasmata archaeon, assembly GCA_021850745.1. The sequence goes on along the minus strand of JAJZKX010000032.1, from coordinate 10,803 downwards.
AGGACTCTTGACGTTCCGATGGTCTATACGCCATTCGCTGCGACTGGTGCATCCATATCAGGACTCAGGGAAGCACTTGACATAAGGGGGAAGGAAGATTACAACGTAGTCGGCTTTGCGGGAGACGGCGGAACGGCAGACATCGGACTGCAGGCGCTTTCCGGTGCCATGGAGAGGGGCCACAACGTTTTCTATATAATGTATGACAACGAGGCGTACATGAACACAGGAGTACAGAGATCAGGGAGCACCCCATACGGCGCCGAAACAACAACAACTCCTGTGAGGAAGGAGAAAAACTTCAAGAAGCAGCAGAAAAAGATTGTTGCGGACCTCATGATAGCCCAGGGGGTTCCATACGTGGCCACAGCAACAGTTGCATACCCAGAGGACATGATAAGGAAGGTCAACAACGCCAAGAAGATAAAGGGACCCAAGTTCATCCAGATTCTCAGCCCGTGCCCGGTTGGATGGTACTTTTCATCAGAAAAGACCATTGAGGTCTCCAGGCTTGCGGTTAGGTCTGGCGTGTTCCCATTGTTCGAGTACGTGAATGGCGTGATGAAGGTGACAAAGCAGTCCAGCCCGGTTGAGATAAAGGAATACCTGTCATCCCAGAGGAGATTTTCACACATGTCCGACCGGGACATTGAGGAAATCAAGGCATATGCGGATGCCAGGATGCACCGTCTCCTAGAAATGGAGAAAAATTCAGCCAGCGCGAGTGCGGTCCAAAACTAACTGGGTGGGAGCATCCACTCCAGGATCTCCCTGGAGTCGATGAACATTTTTCTGTTCAACTTCCCGGGGTGAAAGTGTCTGTAATGGAAAATGCGTGCAGCTTTCGCCATGGTCCCGCTACCGGCATAACTCTTTTCTCCCATGAGATACATCTCGATGGCTGCAGTGATATTTCCGAGGGAATGCAGCAGTTCCTTTGAAAAGATCTCAATCTCTCCACTTCCTGCCAGTTCCTTCATCCTCCGGAAGATTGCTTCAATGTCTTCCGAAACGAGCCCAGACACCTCCCCGTCCTTAATCTTGCCCGCTTCACCCTGCAGAAACCTGTGAAGGAGCTCTCCGCCATTCTTCTTCACAATGACCTCAAGCATTTCAAGCGCCTGGATGTTGCTTGTGCCTTCCCAGATGGATGTGACCAGGGAATCCCTGTGGAACTTGGCGATGGGATACTCCTCAAAGAAACCGATTCCGCCAAGAACCTCCATCGCATACCTGGTTATGTCTGCGCTTGTTTCAGCAGCCATGTTCTTTGCAATGCTGCTCAACAGCCTGGCAAGGTGATAGTCTTCGTCGTAGGGGGGTCTTGAGGCTGCCGCATCAGTGAAATGCCTGGCTGCCAGAAGCGCGACCGCGACCGACGCCTGGAGATCAGCCTCCCTTTCCACGAGATCCTTGATCATGAGATCGTGGTCCAGAAGCCTCTTCCCGAAAGCAGTTCTCCTGTCAGCATAGAGACAGGCTTCCCATTGGGCTTTTCTTGCAATGCCTGTGGCTGAAATTGCATCATCGATTCTTGATATGGTGAGAATTTCCATGGCAACCTGTATTCCGTAGCCAGGATCACCAATGAGATATGCCTCGGAGTCGTTGAACTCCACCTCTCCCGTGGGTACGGCTACGGTGCCCAACTTGTACTTTAACCTCCGGATTGAGTAGTTTGCAGTACCATCCTTCCTGACTGCAGGCACAAAGAACACGGAGAGCCCCTTCGCTCCCTCCACCGATCCCTCAACACGGGCCGTGACTATGGAAGAATCCGCAATTCCTGCATTACTGGCAAAATACTTGTCCGTTCCGCTAAGGAGATGAATGTCTCCGCTCTTCCTGGCCGTGGTCCTGTTGGCGCCAAGATCACTGCCGCCCTGGGTCTCACTGTAGAAGGTTGCGCCATACCAGGGCTCTTTCTGGTCTGAAAACCTGGAAAGAAACCTGCTCTTCAGGTCCTCTGATCCGTACTTCATCAGGCCGTATGCTGTCTGTGCAGTGAGAGTTACCGTGCAGAAAACCCCAGAATCCGAAACCACGTATCCGGAAACGAAGTGGTACATCAGCGATTCCTCTCCCTTGACCATTTTCCTAATGATCCCGAATCCCTGGAGCCTGTCCAGTATTCTTTCATGCTCCGGTGAGATCCGAACATAATCAATCCTTTCGCCGAGCACGCTCCACGTCTGAAGTACTGGTTTGCCGTAATGGTCTATGAAGTCCATAGCCTCCACAAACTCTTCCGATATATACTTGCCCAGATCCGACAGATCTGAATCGCCCTTGAACGAGAAAAACTCCAGAATGGATTGCAGGGGGAGGTCTCCTGAAAAGTAGTTCACACCCTTGCTGAGAAATAAGTCAGAGAACCTGTTTTTCATTTCAGTTGTTCAGATCAGCATTGTTGACATAAATGTTTCCCGCAAATTGGGTTCGTGCTCAGACCTCGCTGGAAATTCCTCAGGGTGGCTATTCCCTTCTGCCTGTGGGGGTTGAATTCCTGTATTCAATCATCAGGTTAACGTAGGATTCCATTGCCCTCATTATCTTGTTAAGTCCCTTGCTGAGGTGTTCCTGCACAGTAGACTCTGAAATTTCATTTGAGGAGGAGAGCTGTTCCAAAGTGATCCTTCTTGGAGAGGAGAAATAACCATTTCCAATGGCATCCCTGATTACCGCCAACTGCTTCCCCGTCAGTTCTCCAAGCACACTCGAGATTGGAATGACATAAAAGTCCTTCAGCGATTCTGGCACGATAGGGGCCTTTCTCTCGATCTCAACCTCTCCTATCTTCTCCAGCCAATCATACAATCCGGCAAAGCTCTCGCTGTCCAGCGATATGGCCCTGATCCTTTCATTCCCATTCCTGTACGTAACCGGGGCATGCCACAGGCAGTTCATGGACTCGACTATCCTTATGGTGGAATTCTCCTTGGAACACTTGCAGGAAAACATCGCAGAAAGCCTGTTCTTGCCGCTGGATTTCTGCAACAGGTGCGTTCCAAGCGACTTCGCGATAAGTTCCATGTTTCTCTCCACTTCCTGCAATTCAGAATCTCGCCCATGAAACTCAAGGTAATCCACCGCAGAATTGCACCACCTGTACACGGTCACTTCCGGAAAATTGTCCGAGAGAATGCAGAAAGGGAGATCATTCCTTATCCTTAGATCAATTTCGAACATATGTACCGGTCCAGACAGGCACCAAATATATCATTTTCGCTCAAATCAAGCAACGTGAACAGCATGGTAAATGCAATAGTGGAACACAGGTGGAAGCCTGAAGATGAGGAAAAGGTATTCAGCGTGGTCGGAAGTATAATTGAGATGTCGAAGTCCGGAAAACTTCCGGAAGGATTCAAGCTGGGCAGTGTAAACGTCATAGGTGAAGAGAGGAGGGCAATCTGCAACTGGGAAGCTCCGGGAGTGAGCGAACTAGAGGGACTGGTGAGGGAGGTCAGTCCGCCCACAGAATTTAGGGTATTCGAGGCAAAGAGAATTCTCTGAATCCCGAACCCGGGGACATTGAGGCTCAAGAGCCAGGAGACGACGGTAGCCCGCGTCGTCTCCATAAGTTATATTCAAAGAACGCCGATAGGGCATCATGCGAAGAATCCTTATGCATGTGGGCCCATCGGTCGGAAGTTATGAAGTTCTCCTGAAGTCGGTGAAGGAGGATGTAGGGTTTGGCTCTCCCGAATTTGTGGAGGCCATGCGCAGTGCCCTCGAAGGAGTGAGATACGTGATGGGGGCAGACAACTCCTTCACGCCCTTCATAATTCCGGGCAGCGGCACTTCAGCCATGGAAGCTGTCACCACGTTCCTGAGGGAAGGGGACAGGGTGCTGGTTGCGTCAAACGGTCTTTTCGGGGACAGGTGGAGAAGCATACTTGAGAGGTACCCGGTCAAGGTCGATTATATTGGGTCCGAGCCTGGAAGATCAATCTCAGCGAAATCCATCCAGGAAATCGCTGAGTCAAAACACTACCGGATGTCGTTCTTCACGCAGGTTGAAACCAGTACGGGAGTCAGGGCCCCAGTCCCGGAACTGGTGAAGGAAATGAAAAAGGTCTCTGAATTTGTTGCACTTGATGGAGTTGCGGCCGTCGGTGGAGAAGAGTCTTGCGCTTCAAAGTGGGGGATTGACTACTATGTCACAGCGAGCCAGAAGGCAATAGGTGCCCCGCCAGGAGCCGGAATCTCGACGGTGTCAGGCAGGCTAATGGAAAACATCCCTGAAAGGTCGGTCTCCGGCTACTCTCTTGACCTGTCCAACTGGAAGAGGACGATGGAGTCCTTTCTTGACGGGAAAGGTAGTTACTTCGCCACACCCCCGGTTCACGTGATACTGTCACTGGATTATGCGTTGAGGCTTGCAAGGGAAGAGACCATGGACAAGAGGGTCAGGAGGCACATCGCTTCCAGGGACCAGATCGTCGAGGGGATAGAGGAGATGGGATTCGAGACAGTAGCAGAACCTGGCCTGAGAAGCAGTACAGTGACTGGAGTTTTGACCGGGAAGATTTCTCCGGGGGACCTGCTTGCAGCGTCCTTGAGGCGCGGGGTGGAGTTTGCCCCGGGGGTGCATCCGGCATTGGCCGGAAGGTACTTCAGGATTGGGCACATGGGCTGGATAACAGAAAAGGACGCCGCGATCGCCGTTCATGTACTGAGGGGGGCACTTAAGGAGGTTTCCTGAGACTGCATGCAGGAACAGGCCTGCAAACTATCACGAAGCATAATATATATGCATTAATAATTACATTGTAATGTCAAGTAGTTTCGCAAAGCCATTTCTGGCACTGATAATGGTCAGTATCGTCATAATGCAGGTTCCGCTCTATTCGCTGCCAAATGGAGACCAGCCCCTGGCCGTAAGTCATCCGGCTGCGCCGGCTCATGCACTGATCCCGTCCCATGGGATAGGTCACGTAAACACTGGGGGAAAGGGCAACGCGGTGAACCCATATGCCCTGTATTCAGGGGAGCCAGCCCCAATGGGAATAGCCGACTTTGGAGTAGGCCCGGGAAACACTCCATATTACTACAACACCACGGCGTTCCTCGGCATAGCAAAGATCAACTCCCTGAGTGTCAGGGGACTCCCATCCTCAGGAAGGGCCATGAGTTTCCAGCTCAACGTGATCCTACAGTTCAACACCACCCTGGGTTCCTATGATTACTGGATCCAGGATGTTGCAGAAGTCAACACCACCCAGGGGAGCGGCACGGGCGTGATCACCATATGGAACAACATATGGAACATGTCCGCTAGCCCTTCCACCCTGAACCCGAACTCCCTTCACGGAAACGGATCCATTTACCTTTACAACTCAGCCGACTACTTCTACTACGATGGGGCTACCACCGCAGGAAGTTCCATAACCTCCGCCTATCCAACAACACTGCAATTCCTTGTAAAGTCATACCAGACCACGTACGGTGGAAAAGCAGTACCCGCAGTGTCATTCACCTATAATGACGGGTACGGATGGCAGACATTTGACAACGTTTATTTCCAATTTGCAACCAGTATGGTCAGGGACAATGGTTTCGTTGTCAATGGAAACAGCTACAATCCATACAGGACATTCTTTGATGCGGAACTCGTTATGGGCGGCCCATACAGTGGATACAACACAACGGACAAAGCATCATCCGTGAATTTTTCTCTCGAATACTACAATGGGCACAACTTCAAGGAAATCTCCAACGCCTACGATTTCGGCAGTGACACGGCGGAGGCAATGTCCAACGTGTTGACGACGGATTACTTCGACAGCTCCACGGGCCAGTTTTATCTTTCTGATACTGCAGGGAGCGGAAGTCTTACCCGGACTTACTCCAGTTCATACTCAAGCTGGATGACGGTCATCGGTTCTATCTCGAAGGGATATCTCTATGTGAACGGAACCAACGTGACCGAGTTTGTGAATGACCTGGTGAATGTCACAATGGCTCCCGGAACTTATCACTTCTCGATATGGGATGCTTCGACCAAGCAGTTCATAACGGTGGGAAGCGGGAGCTTCACGCTGCTTCCAGGCAAGGGGGTGACATACGAGCTTTCCACAATCGGTTCATACAACGTCACCTTTGCCGAGACCGGGCTTGCCCCGGGCACCACGTGGTACGTGAACCTCAGTAACCATGTGAATTCTGGCGGAATCAGTGGCGTCACATACACGGTCTCCCTGTTCAACGGGACGTACACATACAGGGTTTCCGATTCCGGAAGGCTTTATCATCCCGTCTATGCGAACAGTTTTGTTGTAGAAGGAAAGACTGTTCTGGAAAACATATCCTTCACTCCTGTCATGTACAACGTGACTTTTATGGAATCAGGACTCCCCACAGGTACTGCCTGGTACCTCAATCTCTCAACCGGCCAGGCAAACGCATCCGTCAGCAGTAATGTGTCCGCAGCGATGTTCAACGGTACTTACACATATACGGTGGCATCCTCAAACAAGATGTATGAACCATCTGCCTTCACGGGTGCGTTTACTGTGAGCGGAAATGCGCAGAGCATCCAGATCCTATTCTCTCCGGTTGAATATGTAGTGGATTTCATCCAAGCGGGAGTGCATCCGCCGACATGGAGCATTACAATAACCAACTCTGCAAACTTGAAGGACACGATCACCGGGGCCGGGGACAGGGGGGTACTTCTCTCCAACGGCACTTATTCCTACTTCGTAAGCTCTGAGAATAAGGATTATGCCCCCTCAGCTTACTCCGGTTCTTTCAATGTCCAGGGCTCCAGGCAGTCGATCACTATCACATTCCACGCAGTAAACTACACCGTTTACTTCAACGAGACCGGTCTCCCCAAGAGTGCCTCCTGGATTGTGGACATCGGAGGGCATTCAGAGTCTTCAACCGGGACAAGCATCCACTTCAATCTTACAAACGGAACCTATTCTGCAGGATTCCCGTCCAGCAGCCTGTACTACGCTGACACGGGCAACCTGAGTTTCAAGGTGGCCGGGAAGAACGCTACATTCAACGTAAAATTCAGTGAGTATTCATTCATCACCGGGAGCATCACCCCTTCTACAGCCAGTATTTATATCAACGGCAATCCCGTTTCACACTCCGGAACATTTAACTTTACGGTGAAGAATGGCACTTACACGGTTTCAGCCAATGACTCAGGATACCATGGCTATAACCAGACAGTAAAACTTGCACCAGGGCAGAAGGTGACGATTAACATTGTACTGTCCAAGATCCAGTCAACTTCCTCCTTCACAGCGATCTTCTCGCATTATTTTGAATACATCCTGATCTCAGTCATTGCACTCGTGGTACTGGCTGGGGCAGCTATGGTCGGACGCAGGAGGGATAAGTAAGCATAGGCATGAGGGCTCTTGACCCTCATCGATCACTTTTTTCGCAGGCTAATTCTGTAATGCAGGAAAGCACTCACCCACAGGACATAAATACTGCAAGAATTCGGCAAAACATCTTTAACGTGAATCAGCCCGGTGCCATTGCAGGCTTGCAAAATGATCCAGACAAACAGTAGGAATGCGGAACTCGTTGATCGGGTTTGCAACCACATTCGTGAGAACACACCGTCCGATCTCTCGCCGAAGTCCTTTGAGGCTGCCTTCGGCATAAGCCGGTACGGACTCCAGAAAGCGTTTACGGAGTTTATGGGCATATCCCCCAGAAAATAGCCGAGGAATGCAGGATACAGGCCTTGAAGGAGAGCCTGAAAGATGGAAGTCCTGTACCGGTATCCATATACAGGACCGGTTACAACACGCAGAGGTGGATTTACAGGAAGTGAATGTTCGAAGTTGGGCCTGAGTACTGCCAGGTAAAGGAACGGATGGAGGGGAATGGCCATAAGATATGGGATTGGAAGGTGTGCCTCAGGTTACGTTATGGTGGAAGATACGGACCGGAATTTGCGCAGTAAGCATGGCAGATAGTGAAAAAGATCTCGAAATCCCGATTCTGCGTGAGTATCCGGCCTCGAACCCAGTAAGGGAAAGAGGATCATCGGGGAGCCTGAAAGCGGTATTCGATTATTTTGAGACCCATTGGATCAACCTGCCAGTCGACGTTGACGGCATGGAATTCCGGAGAAAAGTCTGGGAAGCAATCAGCGCTATTCCATATGGGAAAATGAGGCCCTATAACCAGATCGCGGATTCAACAGGTAATTCAAATTCCTGCAGGCCGGCGGCAAATGCATGCGGATCAGACCAGGTTCCTCTGCTCATTCCGTGCCACAGGGCAATCCGGAAGGACGGTTCTCTGGCAGGGTACGGCCTTGGAAAAGAGAAGAAGAGATTTCTTCTGGAAATGGAGGAAGAACTGTGCCGGGAATCTCCTGGAGATTGAACCTTGGAAATTTCAGCAGCTTTGTTTCAAGCATGGATGCACAACATAGAAGGAAAACTCAACTGAAGGCCTCGGGTCAAGGACAGTGCGCATGTAAACCATCCTCCTGTCAGTGACTTTATACCACGAAATCATGCTTAGAATTATCGAAAGCGGGGAATTATACCGCACAAGTTCAGACAGCACACGTAAGGTTCTTTGGAAATTGCAGAAGGAGTGGTTGTTTCATTCGAAGTAGTAAAAAGAAGACTCGAGCCAGGACGACAACCCGCTGTTTCCTTAAGAGAAATTGTTACACCACCACTCAATACGTTCAGTCTGGACATGTTAATATGTAAGTTGTGAATAAAGTATAATACTTATGTCTCAACAAAAATTTGTCAACAGAGTTGAGGAAATGGAAATCCTTGAAAATGCTTATTCATCCAGGGAAGCTTCGCTCTTCATCCTTTATGGCAGAAGAAGGGTTGGAAAAACCGCATTGATCAGCAGGTTCATTGGAAACAGAGGGGTTTACTTTCTCGCCACCGCGGAAGGAGACAGGGAAAACATAAGAAACTTCAGGGCTAGCATCTCAAAGTTTCTCGAAGATGACAGCATTTTAAAGCCCAACTTTGACGATTGGCACTCTCTTTTCACCATTCTGGCTTCAAGCAGTTCATTTCAAGCAAAAGCAAAGGAATCGAGGATCATAATTGCAATAGACGAATTTCCATATCTTGTAGAGGCTAACAGGGCGATTCCGTCAGTGTTTCAAAAAATATACGACACCATTCTCAGTCAGATGAATGTGATGCTGATTCTTTCAGGCTCATCAATCAGCATAATGGAAAATGAAGTGCTTTCCTACAGAAGTCCTCTTTACGGCAGAAGAACCGGTCAACTTCAGCTGAAACCTTTGAAGTTCAGACATTTAGCTGAATTTGTGGCTTATGAGTTTGATGACCTATGCAGGACATACTTTGTACTTGGCGGCATACCAGAATATCTTATGAAACTTGATCCTGATGCTGGATTTTGGGGGAATGTATCAAAGAACTTGCTTTCAAAAGGATCAGCGCTCTATGAAGAGGCTGAATTCCTCCTCAGGACTGAATTCAGGGAACCAAGGAATTATATGCTGATACTCAGGTCAATTTCCTACGGAAATCATACACTGGGTGAGATATGTACATATTCCGGCCTGGACAAGAGTATGGTATCCAAGTATCTGGATGTCCTCATGTCACTCGGTCTTGTATTGCCTGAAAAGCCATTCGGTGCTTCCGAGAGGTACAAGAGAAGATTGTACTGGATATCAGATCAGTACCTGAAATTCTGGTTCAGGTATGTATTGCCGCATAAGAGCGAAATAGAGAGCTCTCACAATGCAGGTGTTCTTGAGAGCATAAAAGCTGATTTTCCCACTTTTGCAGGTGAGCAGTTTGAGAACCTGGTGGAGGAACTCATACTGGAGGGTATTTTGGGCAGACCTTTTGACACCGTTTCCAGGTGGTGGGGCAGAAACGGTTCCGGAAAAAAGGGCAGTGATGTTGAGGAGATCGATATTGTAGCACAATCCGAAATACGCGGAGAATTGCTTTTCGCTGAATGCAAGTGGGTAAACTATCCTGTATCGGTTAATGTGGTTGAAGCCCTGAAAATAAAATCAGAAACACTGAGAAAACAATATCCCGGGAAAAAATATACGTATGCCGTGTTTTCAAAAAATGGTTTTAAAGGACATGATAAAGAACTGAGCGAAGACACTATCCTGATGGGACCTTCTGAAATTCAGAATAGGATTTTGGGACATCCTTAACTCTTTGGGGGTAAATGAAAAACCATCATTCATTTACATTCTGAGAATTCAGAGGAACTGTTCAGGAGACTTCCAGGTCTAGAGGAACCGTGGATCATAAAGGAGATCAAGTTTGATCACCAGGGAAAGAGGGGTGGTATCGCCATGGATTCCCCAAGGGAATCAAGATTCCCGTGCTCCGTATGTGTACAGCCCTATTCTGTCCAAGGCACCGAGGAACGCACGTGGAAGCCCTGACCGTATTCTCAGGATCCCACATATGTGCATGCGGGGTAGCCAAGGATAAAATGGACAAAAATTAACCGGCGATTACAAAGTATCCATCATACACATCAGGCGCAAAGGAATATTTCCCGGATTCCTCCTTGGTCTTTGATCACTTCCATGTGATCAGGATGATGAACGATACACTTGACAGGATAAGGAGGAAGGAATCAAGTGAGAATGAGATCATCAAGCACGCAAGACAAGACTTGCTGAAGAATTCCTCTGATCTGCCGGATAAGGAAAGTGATCTGAGCCCCTTAATTTTGGACAGATATTCTGTCTTCCAATGAGACATTTTCTTTCAACCTCCTTTTCTTCTCGATCCTGTTCTTCAATATTCTCTCCTCCTTTCTGTTTCTCTCTTCCAGGAA
>JAJZKX010000031.1 GCA_021850745.1 Thermoplasmata archaeon | reverse complement strand
GATCTTATCATTGAAAAACTTCAGGAGTCGAAGGATGTGGTCGTTGGCCTGAAGGACTTCCATGCTGTCTCTATTCTGTACGATAACCAGTGAGACAGCAGAGATTTCGAGCACCTAAAAAGAGGGGCCATCAACAGGTATATCCAAAATTTATGAATAATCTTCGGGTCAGGGATGGTAGCTTATGGTGAAATCTTCTTCAACTGGGTTCAACTAATAGAGGATGACATATTTTCATTGAATTGGGCACCTAAACCACAAACCATCATTTGCTTATCACGAAATGATGCGATAGATCATAAGAACAACGAAAAAATAAATAATACGACTTCATGCAACATAATATAAGTTAGATTGATATAGATATGTAAAGAAGGGGAGGGGTGATAAAAATAACAGAAAACAAGATCGTGGAGATCCAGATAAAAAAGATGAGTCAGTTATCGGACGCCGCCAAGCAAGAAGTGCGGGAGAAATTAGATGAAATGGCTGCCCCGTTCGACTTCAAGGGATATGCAAAGGTATCCTATGCAGAATCGTCTCCGTTAAGGGTCGTTAGCGTCGATCCTATTGAAGGCACAGTGATCGATTATTTCACTGAATTAGCTAAACAGATACATAAAACCAAGTGAAGTTGTTATAATTGACTGATCACTCTGTTAAACTCGTTTTATCGCGAGATATTTTATTCAAAATGATGGAGACATCGGACAAGAACATCTCTTTCATTCATTACTGGATATCTGAAAACGATACTAAAGCGGTGGTCACACTTTCCGCTTGGAAAGACTTCGAAAAGAAATGGAATTTAGAACTTGGGGACCTGGAGGAAACTAAGAACTCTTTTTTCGCGAACATGAGGGGCATAATAACTCCTTACCGCACCAAATATGCAAGTGAAGCAAGACTGGAGGTAGACATAGACAAGGAATCACTGGAAATAGATGAAAAAACCATAGTTAACTGGCATTACGCTTCTGTTGAGTATTTATTAACTAATAACCCAGACCATTATATCTCAAGTAGTCCACAGTTGAAAATACCGGCTAAGTCCGTTCTAACGCCTAAGCAGTTATACAGTAGGCTCGAAGTAGAAGACGGAGAGATTATCGAAGGCTTTAGAATGCATTGGGAAGATTAAACCCAATTTTTTGTATCTCTCTCGTGACAAGAAATATGGCCTAAACGCGCCGCGTCTTAAAGACATAAATTAATTTTTCCCTCAATAAAAACGCATCAGGAGGGCTAAAAATACTCACTTTTTTGAGAATGTTTATAACTTTACGATCTTATTGTTAACCGGAGTGAAAGCCTGATGGCGAATGACGTTAAGTTCATCACAAAGGAAACAGGGGGCAAAAAGAAGAGAATCCCCATAATTGGGAGAATTATCAGCCACGAAGAAAGGAAGAGAGACGAACAATTCCAGCTGAGTGAAGAGGGCATACAGAACATATCGGGTTACACTGATCAGCACCGGCAGGCAATTATGGCTGCAGCAGCCCAGATTCAGACCCATCAGCAGCTCTATTCCGCAAATTACAAGCTTGCAATGGAGGACCTGAACTATCTCCACAGCCTGCTTTTGAAGGGCATTGATATGCACACGGTTCACCAGCTCCTGATAAGCAATCCGCAGAGTGCGGCAGAATTCATCAAGCAGATGGGCCTTAGCAACGTGAGCGTGGCTGATGCAGCATATACCCCAAGAAGAACAAACCTGATTGGATCAACAAGTTTCCAGAAGTCAACGGTTCCAGTTGCAAACCTTGGTATCATTCCCATAGCCCCAAATCTGTACATGGGCCTTGCAGATAACAGCACATTTTACTATCTTTCAAGACCCTCTAGAGATTCCCCGGGAGTGCTGTACCCGGTAGGCACTCTCAGGTCACCCGATCTGTCGAAAATTCTTGCGGAACTTGGGAACACAAACTTTCTTGATACCGTGCTGGTCAGCCTGCAGCAGTTCAACAGGCACATTGTGGGACTCGTGGGTTCAGGTGTCAAGGTCACGGAAAACAATTCGGGAACCCCAGTCGCCGGTGGATCATTTAATTATGAGAACCCTACCGCAAATCCATCAGCTTCACCCTTCTCCCCGGAGCTGATCGCACCAGGAAGAGGAGAAACCTCAGCGGGAAATTCAGAAGGGGATTCCAATTTTGGGGCAAGAGAAGCAACAAAACTGCTGATCCAGGGCTCCGACGACCTCAGAGTAAGCGACACACAGGCCGATTACATAAGGAGCAAGATTGGCGGGAAATCCGTTAAGACTGCCAAGAACGTAGCCGCTTATGCTGCACTGGCTTACAACATAACTCCCAACCAGGCAGCATCTTACCTTTATGGCGGCAGCATTGTTGCGTCCGGGATCGGAAAGACCCTGAACAACATAGGAGAGCAGCTGAAGAAAGGGAATCCGAGCAAGGCGTTTAAGTTTATAGGCAAGGTTCAGAAGGGCCTTATATCTCAATTTGCAAGGGAACATTCAGGCGAAAATCTCCCAACGAACCCAGTGGACTTTGCTAGGCTAATACAGTCCAATGAAAAGTTGAGAGCGAAGTGGGATAGCTATACTTCGGACACCGATGATACTGCCGAAGCATATGAGGAATACCTTGATTCCCTTGAAGACAGCGATGAGGACGATGGAAAAAACTGACAGGGGGTAACCAAACCCCCGAACGTGAAGCGAAACCCTCCAAGGAGAAGTCAACTTCAACCTCGTCATCTTCAGGTTCAAAGGCAGCGATGGACCTCTTCGAACCGTTCTCATCGTTACTCCATTCAATAGCGGGAACTGGATTGCGGCAATGGCCTACATGCCCTCATCAAAGCAGAGACAGCTAATGATTAATGCCTACAAGAATTCGATGACTGGCCTTGATCCCGTTTCTGTCAACGAGATCTTTGAGTATTACTACAAGAATGGGGAATACCTCGACGATCCGGGTGAAAAGATTACCCCGGATGTCTCAAAAGATATCATCAAGGAGCTTCAGGAGGCCGTAGAGGGCTCAGACGATGAGGCATACGACTGAGGTGATTGAATGGCATCAATCAAGAGACCTGTAAGGACCAAGAGAAAGGCAAATGGGGAAACTTACAAGTATCCACTCAGCAATGGTCTCGGATGGACCGAACCGAAGGCACGCCTGCTTGCAGATGTTTTGAGGCAGGAGTTTCCGGATGAAAAGGTTCAGGTTCTGCAGACGAGCAAATCCCTGAATCTCTGGGGACCATTTATGACACAGTTCAAGTACTTTGAACAGAGAGGTTCCAAGGCTAACAACCTTGAGATTGTTCCATTCGTAGCCAGGGAGCTGTATAAATCCCTGCCCGACTACCAGACGGCCATCTACTTCGAGGACGGGAACATCCTCGTTGGGTCAGCGAGCCCCGACAGCGACATTTTCGTGGCTATGGAATGGTTCAGAATGTATCCTCCGGACGATGGCAACAGGGTACTCTACGTGAACAGGAATGGAGGCGTAAGGGAAGAATCCAATCCAAGCCTGAAGCTGCAGGAAATCAAGACGCAGGTCAAGGGAGTGAAGAACGTCACGGAGGTGCAGGGATATCTCCCCGACAACTCCGCAGATCTGCTTCTGAATGGTCTTGAAAAGGTTCCAGGGGACACGCTTGTCCAGATCGAATGGGATCCAGTGTATGAGGAATTCAAGATATTTCCCTACAGCCAGAGCGGTCCCGTCCTTACTGTGGAAGGGGCAACGATTTCAAGCAGCGAGAAGCCGGTATACACGTTCGTAAAGGCAAGGCAGCTCAAGCAGGCACTGAAGCTTTACGAGAAATTCACGCCTCCAAGCATCTCATTCATGTTTGGGGAGGACAAGCCGCTGATACTGGACACGCCAGTATACCAACCGAGTGAATCAGGGGGATATGCGGGCACTTTAACGGTGATGATCTCACCTGCCCGATAATTATCCAGGCAAACTGGTACAGTAGTACCGGAATTTGAGAGAAAATAGGAGTGGAATGGAGTGAAAACAAAATTGGAGAACCCAGAAAACTGGGCAATGGATGGGACCGTGGAGTCCATAATCAAGCATCCAAACAGCCTGATTGTGTTCGGTTACCATCTTGACGAACCGGACCAGGTAAGGGAGAAAGCACTTAGGGAAGCCGTAAAAGCCTACGGTGTGAAGAAAGTCAGGGAGAAACTGTCAGCACTGGTTGGTTTCAACAAACATACCAGGTTCAATGGAATCCCTGCTGAAGACAAGGCTTACGTCAACAGGTATGCCAGGAGAATGGGGCTTCCCACAGACACCGACAAGAAGACCTTCACCTTGATGGAGGGACCATTGGTGGTAAGGAACAGGATCAAAGGGAGGAGAAACTGATGGGGCTGCTCAAGGGTCTTGCTATTGTTGTGATACTGCTGTTCCTCATTATGGTAGGGCTCGGAGCGATGGGGGTAACCGCAGCACAACTCGCTGCAGACTGGCACACTTTTTGGCAGAGGTACAGTCCGAATTTGCCGTTTGGGTTGTAGGCGGGAACGGGAATGAGAAAAAAAGCCTTAGCGGCACTGCTAATGGCAGCTGCTTTCATCAGCATAGTCTATGTGCCTGTTGCAACAGCTTCAGGAACTGACACGTCCACGGCCCAGAATTCGGGGGTGTTTGTTACAACCACCACTCCGACACAGGGCAACGTGTCCCTTACCCTCCTGCCAGGAACAAATGGATCCATAGTTTTTCCAGAATGGACTTTCTGGATGTACGGGAACACTACCTACAAGATTTACATTGACGGTCTCCTGGTGCAGGAAGGGGTAAACATAGGAACTGGAACGTTCCATTACAATTTCGCACTTGGGGAACACAACGTAACCGTCTTCCTTGGGCAGACAGCCTACAACTTCAGGGACGTGCACATCATTTACGGGATTGCCACACAGCCTTACCAGACCGTATACGTTGAATCAACATATCCGGGAGTAAATCAGCAGCTCATCGTGTACAGCAATCAGACCGGCATTGTGACCTATGCCCACATGAAGATCGAAATGATCTCGTCCACCCCGACCTCATACAAGATCTATGTGGACAGCCAGTTCTACCAGAGCGGAAACATAAGCACCCCGACCTACTACGTTCCCCTATTCGAGAACACTACCTCCGTTTCCGTAAAGGTATATCTCGGGGGCAAGCTATACAATTTCGACAATATGCCCATTGCAAAGGTTCCCCTGCAGCAGAAAAAGACCAGCCCACAGCAACAGCTGGTTTACACGCAGTTGGAGCAGGACATTCTTCAGGTCAGGCTGTACATAGCAGCGATAATGTCTCTTGCGGTATCTCTCCTTGCGGTAGGAACGGTAGGGAAGTCGTACATTGACACCAGGATCAGGAGCTGACAACCTTGTTCGGACGTGGAAGCAAATTATCAAGGAAAGAGGAAAAAGAAGTCGAGAGCAAGGTCAGGGTAAATCTTGCAGTGGAGGAGAGAACGAAGACAGCGAGGGAAGAACTCACGCAACAGGCAGAGGAAGAGGACACAAGGGGTAACGTAAATTCCAGTGCAATCCGTGAAATGGCTTCCCTCAAGTACATACTCAGGAACAACGTTGGATTCGTGTTCATAGGCGTCCTGATACTCATTGCGGAGATCTTCATCGCAGGGTTGCTGTACACACTTGGAACGATGGCAGTAATGGTCCTGGCCCTTTATTTCTGGCTCACCAGGCTCTACACACCTTCGTACATCCACATACTTCTGGTCAAGATGAAGTCTTCAAAGACCGGCAGGGGTTCACCCGTGGTTTATGGCTATCTGCACATCCCGGTGAGCATGTTCCTGCACATAGAGACAGATGGGGTTGCCCCCTCGATCCATGATCTGAGGTATGGTCCCGGAGTCTATATGGCCGAAGACGTTGAATACGATGAATTTGGCTACCCTTCAAGAATCAAGTTCACGTGGATGCAGTTTCCGGAACTCGAATTCATGCTGAAAAAGGAAATGTACAGCATAATGAAGGAGTATCTGGAGAGGCTTGTAATCATATCTGACAAGCAGACAGAGCTTGGCAAGTTCCTTTCCATAGCAGCAGCCAGGGAAATGACCAAGGAGAGGTTCAAGACCATAGACAAAGCCAAGTCCCTTGAGTATGAAGTCCTGGAAGATGAGAAGCAGGCAATGCTGGCAAATATCAGCCGGCTCCTGAAGGACAACGACAACCTGCTCAAAGGGCAGTCCACCTCATACAAACAAGAGGAGGGGGAAGTTGAGGGACCAGAAGAGTACGCCTAAGCGATCCTCAACCCCCATTGGGGGCAACAGACACATCCACAAGTCCTACAACATTGAACGCCCTGAATTCTGGCCCATTGAGAACCAGCTGAGGGAATTGGAATATGAGAACCCGGAACTGAAAACAATGCCCTATTTCCAGGAAATAAGGCAGAACTTCAGGGAACAGGCTGACAGGGATGAACGGGAACCAAGGATATCCGTTGCAAGGTCGATATCGATGGTCAGGGGGCCTCCGCTCGAGCGAGTTGAGGTAAAATTCATCCCCACTCACCGTGACAAGACCACAAGATCATTCATTGAGGACGTGCTTAATGAAGGCACCCACAGGCTTCGATATTCACCAGGCAAGGGAAAGAGGCCCATACCCTGGACTCTTAACACCTACAGGAAGGGAAAGCTGTCTTATTCCAGGCTTGTGCCCTCCCCAAACAGGTCCGGCTCAATGCCTGCCTATGACATGCAGATACTCACGAAGCTCGGCAGGGAAACTTTGCAGCTCTGGAACTACAGGGTTCTCCGCCACGAGCCCCTGATCACAGCAGTCTACCTAGCAAATGGCAGATGGGCAGTGATCAACCTGCAGACCAATGAATTGCTTCATTACGGGCCAGCTGAAGGGCTCATACCTGTCGGATATGGTTTTGACCACCATCCTCCCGTGAGTCCTGATGTTATGGAGATGATCCAAAAGCGGCTCCTGTGGGAGAAAAAGATAAAGAGCCTTGGGGAGCCGGGAACATCACAGAACGACCTTGCATCCATCGGCCATGCAACCAGCAAGCCCAGGGAAGACAAAGGGAGAATCAGGAGGATGGGAGAGTCCCTCAAGAACAGGAAAGTCAAGATAAAGCCTCTTAAGAACGACACACGGTTGAAAGGGAAGATCAAGCGGATCAGCCTGAAAAAGAAGTGAACAATTGACAGAAAATGTAACCCAGGATCAGGGCAGTGGCGGCAAATGGATTGTCCTGCAGCGTTATGACCTTGCTGCAGGGCTCCTGTCTGAAGGCCACACCAGCATGGCCCACGTAAACAGCATTCTGAAGTCCCTTGCAACAGTGCACGGTTTACTGAACGACGAATTCGACGACATCTACGGGAATGAGTGCAAGGAGCTTGAGGAATACGACCATCAACTCATTGCACTCGTCAATGACGAAGATTACCTGGCCAACAGGTATGATTTCTGCCACAGATGGTTCGGCTCCATCTCTTCCCTGCTATACAGGAAGAAATGGGATATCGAAACCAAGGCACTCAGGAGATTCTACAAGGTTGCAGGCATAGCCTCCAATGGCAAGGTCTCGAGGGCCCACGCAAACTATCTTCTCCGGAGCGTCCAGACTGTCCACGATATGTTGGGTGAGCTGTATGACACACCCTACTTCAAGATGGTCGCAGAGCTCGTATCTGATGACAGGAAGATTACTGCAATGAGGGACGAGGAGCAGTACCTTGAGGCAAGGTACAACTTCTGCCAGAAATGGCTTGCTGCACTTTCGGGATTGCTGAACAGGAAAGGACTGGTAGCTCCGCCAAAGGTCGTAAGGCAGAATGAAACCATTGGGCCGGAGGATACGATATGATTGGAGTGCAGGATGATTTCAATCCCGGCTACAATCCGGACAGCTCAGCCCCGGACGTAGATGTTCCGGTGAAAGCTCACGTCATATGGTTCCTGCATTGGGTTGCAACAAGGATCAAGAACGGATGGCCCCTGATCATTGCTTTTGTAGGGGCAATGGGGTCAGGCAAATCCTATTCTGCGATTACCCTCGCCCAGGCTATCGACCCCAACTTCACAGCTGATAACATCGTCTTCACGGTCAGGGAATTTGCAAAGAAAATCACCTCGAGGCTGCCCAGGGGGTCCGTCATTATTTTCGATGATGCAGGCGTAGATGCAAACTCAAGGGACTGGCATGAAAAGAGGGTCAAGCTGCTTGCAAAGGTTGCCCAGTCATTCAGGATCTTCGGTATCATCGTTAACATAACAACTCCCAAGATGGAATACCTCGACAGCCAGACAAGGAAGCTCATGTCAGTGCTATTTGAATCTCCAACGCCCAAGATTGATTCCGACCAGGAGATGGAGCGTAAAGGCGTAATGAAGGTCTTCAGGGTCATCCCTCCTGCATTCAGGAACATGGATGGGAACTGGTACAGGCGTTTCAGGATTGTCAGGCATCAGAACTACAGGAAGATCATAATCGAGGAAAACATCATCTTCTTCAAGCATCCCTTCAGGCACATCACAAGGGTCTATGAGGAAAGAAAGGAAGTCTGGCTCAGGGACGTTTATGTGAGTGAAACAAAGGCAGTGGAGGAACTTGACAGGATGGAAAGGAGCCTGACCGATGGTGGGCAGGTATTGGGAGAGAACGATGAAGTTCCCGACCAACAGCCTCCTGTTTCTCAATCCCATAAAAAGACTGATGCTGAGGTCGTGCTGCAGAAGGAGTTTGGGGTGAAGCTCTACTGTCCTACCTGCCAGTATGTCTGGGATTACAGGAAACCATCCTGGCATAAGGCAAGGTGTCCAAGATGTGGAGAGAGGATAGAGATACCAGAAGCACTGAAGAAGTACGTTGGAGTCTACCATCCCCCCATACAGTACGACTACGATGAATTATAGGCACTGAAATGTGGTAGTACCACAATCAAGGGGAAAATTAACTTCCCAATTTTTTCTAATTTGACGGGGTTCCCCGCTATATTCTATATAATTATTATACGCACGCGACGTTACGCCTGATCGCATGCAAAAACCGGAAAGAAACATCCGGAAAAAATTTTCAGACACACTTTTGGTTTTATCACACAATTAAAGGGGAAAGGTTCAGCCGACCTTCAATGGCACTTAATTATTCCCAAAAATGTGGGACTGACACAAAACAATACAATTAATCCCATTTGCTGAACATCTTCTCGAGATTATGCTTCAACTTTTCAATGTCAGCTGAGACTTCAGGAGCCAGAAGATTCACCACGGTTTGCTCCGGAATCTCCCTGTAGAAATCGAGGCAGGATGGACAGTAGTAGCCAATCTTGATCCATTGAAATTTCCCCTTGGTTCTGTCCTGTACATAGGCATTCTTTAGGTATGTTCCACAGGTACAGATGGGGCGATGCTTCTGGGAACGCCTCAAAACGTATCTTCTGTTCCTTTCGCTGAACTTGCCTTTGTTCATATGTATTACATGTTATGGTTTTGACCAGTGATATATCACTTGCAAATTGAGGCTAGGAAAAAGCCATTGCAGATGCACTTTTTTGGGAATGTTTATGACTCTATACTCTTTCCTAAACTGGGCTACCCGCTCCTTCAAGGCCGTGTGGTGTGTACGGAATCTCCCCGTACACCACTCCCTATCTTTTCAGTCTCCTGCCAAGTACGATGCGAAGGTTTCTTCCGGGAATGCCCCTTCAAATTCCTTCCCATTATTGATTGTAACATGAGGGACCGAATTCACTCCCGCCTCGCTGGCAAGGTCGTGGAATTCAAGGGCTTCTATAACGTCCGTCCTGATGTTCGGGTTCATCATTGCGAACTTGTGAGCTGCCTGGACAATCCTTGGGGAATAAGGACAGGTGGGGGTCACAAATACGCGGATTTCAGTGGGAACAGACACTGCAGCAACCCTCTGGAGTGTGGAAGCGGTCAGGGATGCTTCATTCCTTGACAGGTTCTTGATTATCTCTACCAGGGAAGTGAACTCATACCCTGAAGGTAGCCCGGTGAACCTTATCCTGCCATCCTGTTCCCCGTGTCTAGCTACAATTGTTGTGGGGACCCTTGAAACCCTGTACACTTCACTGGCTTCGAGGTTCTTGTCCACGTCATAGTGGATGAAATGGATCTTCTCATTCAGGCTTGCGAGGTCTTTGGCTATTGCAAGGGCAGCATCGCAGTGTTCAACTGTCTCATTGGTGAAAACCACAATGTCCACATCATTTTTCAGGCTCTTCGAGAAATCTTCATAGAGCCATCTCAGGATTTCATCTCTGACTATTCCCATATATGTATTATGTTGAAAGGGTTAAATCGTTTGCTTTTGCGGTGTTCAAGCTCATTTTCTCTTTTGATATGGGTGGCCAAAAACGAGGGGTAATTTCAACGAATTATCCGGGATGGACAGAACATAGTAGACCCTTTCTTTTCATTTATATCTGCTCGAGATTCCATCATCAGTGAACAACACTTGTCCCCCTTTGGCGGTGATTGACTGGTTCTGGGAATTGGAAATAGAAATTTTATTAAAGATACTGTAGATTTATTTTTTAGTGGTGATTCGATGATTCTGAAATGTGCTGGCTGTGGTAATAGTATAGATGTTATTCTGTCAAAAGGTGTAGAAGTAGATATTGGGATACCAGGAGAGTGGCGTGCTTCAATGATTTTAATCTACCGTGGAGAAGCTTGTGAATGCGCTATGACCATACGAAACCCAGAGATGGCAGATGAAGTCAAGAAGTGGACTGAAAAGAATCCGCAAACATATAAAGAAACAATGGACCAGCTTCGGAGTAAATCAAAGAGACACCGGAATGTTTAGAAGGAAGAGTCGTGAGTTTGGGACCTCTTTGTGCTTATACAGATGTGTTTGATTGGTGTGATATTATCAAACTTTGAAAAAAATAAATTGCATCCTTAAGGTGCATTGGTTTTCCTCTTTCTTTAGGGTACAAGGATTGGAAAAGAGAAGGATTTTCTATTGTTGCAGAGCATCTTCTCTAAAATTTCAGTTAATTTACTGTTTATTCCTATATCTTACGGATACATATACTACCGTAAGGGCAAAACTCACCATAAGAAGAATTAAGCCATATTTTAAGATATTCTGTGCAAATGAATTCCCGACTATGTGGATTATTGAAATGGTACCTGACCCAGAATTAGCAACATAAATTACATTGTTCACCGCCGAGTAGACAACATCATTCGGGGTTAAACCCACTGGTATGGTGCTTGACACTGAATCAGTACCATTTATTAACTTCATAGTTCCGAAATGAAAAGTTACTGCTGCAGCACCAATGGCGGAATCAAAAGCCACAGAATCGGATGAGCCA
>JAJZKX010000030.1 GCA_021850745.1 Thermoplasmata archaeon | reverse complement strand
TATGTCCCAGAATCCCGCACTGTAGCTTGCCTTCTCAAGTTCGCTTTCCAAAACCATATATCCAGAGATAATCTACCCGCAGGATAATGGTTCAGTACAAGTGGATCGCCCTGACCAACACTACAATTGGAGTGTTCATGGCCATGGTCAACGGCACAATAATACTGATTTCTTTGCCCACGATTTTCAAGGGAATCAACCTCGATCCCAATGTTTCGGGTAATTTCGTCTACCTTTTGTGGATTCTGATGGGCTACAACATAGTGACAGCTACACTACTTGTCACATTTGGAAAGCTATCCGACATGTTTGGAAGAACCAGGCTCTTCAACCTCGGATTCGTCGTATTCACGGTGGGCTCATTGCTTCTGTTCCTGACACCAAGCACAGGGATCCTTGGCGCTGACGAGTTAATCATATTCAGGTTATTCCAGGGCGTAGGCGCTGCATTTCTCTTTTCTAATTCTGCAGCCATTCTGACTGATGCTTTCCCGGCGGATGAGAGAGGAATGGCTCTTGGGCTGAACCAGGTTGCCGCACTCGCCGGCTCATTCATTGGTCTCGTGATCGGGGGGATCCTTTCCGTAATCAACTGGAGGCTGGTATTCCTCGTAAGTGTACCGTTCGGCGCGCTTGGAAGTGTGTGGTCCATAATCAGGCTGAAGGACATTTCCGTGAAGAAAGTGCAGAGGCACATCGACTATTTCGGTAACCTCTCTTTTGCGGGGGGCCTTACGCTCCTCCTTATCGGAGTCACATATGGTCTCATAAACTATGATGGCTCCCCCATGGGATGGGAAAACCCATGGGTCATACTGTCCTTGGTGCTGGGCAGCATCCTCCTGGTTGCATTCCCATTTGTGGAGGCAAAGGTCAGGGACCCAATGTTTCATATGTCCCTCTTCAAGATAAGGGCCTTCGGGATGGGGAATCTTGCCAGTTTCATGGCCTCCATAGGCAGGGGAGGAGTGATGCTCATGCTGATCATTCTGCTGCAGGGAATCTGGCTCCCCCTGCATGGCTACTCTTACAGTTCAACGCCGTTCTGGGCCGGGGTGGCGATGCTCCCCATGACCGTTGGATTCTTTGCTACGGGCCCCCTCAGCGGATGGCTTTCTGACAGGTACGGCGCAAAGGAACTGGGATCTCTTGGCATGGTTATTGCTGCGGTGTCTTTCCTTCTCCTTTCCAGTCTGCCCTATGGCTTCAATTACTGGGAATTCGCCCTGATACTTTTCATGCTTGGAGCCGGAAGCGGAATGTTTGCAGCTCCTAACACTGCTGCCATAATGAATTCCGTTCCGCCTGAAGAAAGAGGGGTGGCCTCGGGAATGAGAGCCACAATCATGAACGTGGGCCAGACAGCCAGCCTTGGCCTGTTCTTCACTCTCGTGATTGCCTCGCTCTCGTCCAACCTGTCTGGAAGCATGCTGGGACCACTGGCGACAGCGGGCGTTCCTGCAGGCATTTCTCCGATGATCGACGGTGCAATAGGGGCTTCTCCGACTGCAGCCCTCTTCTCAATGTTTCTGGGATACAACCCTATGCAGACCGTTGTGCAGCAGCTTTCCAACCTATATCCGTCCTATTTTGCCGGATACGGCACTACCGCGTGGTACAGCACAATAACTGGAAAGTCCTGGTTTCCCAATGCCCTTGCACCGCCATTCATGTCCGCATTGAGCCTGTCTTTCCTCGTGGGGGCTGCCCTGTCAGTTCTGGCGGCTGCCGCATCATTCATGCGGGGGAAGAAATACGTCCATGGGCTGGATGCCTCGGCTGAGCCAACAGATAGTTCCCAGTAGGACTTCCAGGCTCCCTGGAGGGGTTTACTGTATCCCCCTGAGTTTCCTCCTGTCTGCCTCCTCAAGAGTGATTGCATAATTCAGGAAACACGCCTGCAATGGATCCATTCTTTCCTCCTCTGCCATCCCACTCATCTCCCCAGCGTGCTTCCAAAGTGATGCAGTGCCAGCTTCCAGGCATCCTCGGCTGCCTCTTTGTTGAATGACTGTCTCGTATCGTTGAAGAACCCATGGAGAACGCCAGCGTACATTTTCATTCCAAAATTCTTCTTCAGCCGGAACATTGCCGCTGCAAGATCGGGGAGCCCCGCGTCAATTCCGGGGTCCTCTCCTGCATATACGGCAAAGTAACTTGCCGTCATGCCAGAAATCTTGTCAATCAGGCTTGGATTTCTCCCGTAGAACACGAATACAGACTTCAGCGGGGATGCGCAGGCAAACTCGAACGCCATTCCTCCACCCAGACAGAACCCGGTTGCTCCTATGCTGTCCCTCAGAACATGTTCCGATGAGTTTGCGTGGGCGTAAAGCGCCAACAGGTCCCTGGTCATCTCGTCCTCAAGCAATCCGCGTCCAGAGAAGACTATTTCCACGGCTTTTCTAGAGTTCTCGCTCAACGAGGAAGTCGCCTCCGCGATTGCCTCCTTGTCTCCCCTCCTCTCTGGGGAAAGGGACAGAAAAGCTTTCATGCCTTCTTCGAGGTTTTTCTCGTTCAGCACATCTTTCTTGCGGGAATAGAGATTTGGGGCGAAAACCGTGTATCCTTCCCTGGCAAACCTTCTGGTGATGTCCCTTATGTTTTCGTTCAGCCCGAATACCTCGTGTATCACGATTATTGCTGGGTGTTTCCCGCTATCGGGCCTTGCCACATAGAGTTCCATTTCATGCCCGTCATGACCCTTGAAGGTCGCATCCTCCGTTACAATCTCGACCATGCCGTTAAAAGTTCATTGGCTTACTTAAGTCATGTGGATGCTGACCCGGCTTCGCATTCCGGCAACTCTTTAAATTCAACAAGGAGATAAAGCCATCTGACATGACAGAACCTGAGTTGGCGGTTCCAGAGGGCAACAGGCAGATTTCACCGCCAGGTGCTCTGGAAAGGGTAATGGGCAGGATCGCGGAATCCACCATTTCATTCTTCAGGGCCATGTCTCGAAACCGGGTTGCCCTCGCGGGTCTCCTTGTCACCTTTGCCTACTTCTTCATAGCGCTGCTGGATGTTGTTATCCCACAGTATCTTGGTGTAAGCAACCCCAGCAATCCTATATCCTTCACAACCGTGAACTATGCGAATGCCGATAAACTCCCAAGCTACTTCAATTTCGGCGGTTCCTGGTGGTACTGGCTCGGAACCACAAACTACAACCTTCCAATACTTCCCCTGATGCTAGAGTCACTCAGGTATGATCTTCTGTACTCCGTGGCTGTAGTCCTGGTTTCTCTGGTAATCGGGTTCCTTGCCGGGTCTCTGATAGGATTTCATGGAGGTAAGGCAGATGAGGTGCTCATGAGGGTGGTAGACGCTTTCCTGAGCATACCTGGCATAGTTATCCTGATAACGTTTTCACTCCTCGCCACCGGGGCTCAGCAGGAGATCAGCGCCGGTGTACTTAATTCTCCCGGATTGGTGAATAATCTCTCACCCTTCGAAGTTGTCATGGGGCTTGCTGTGATTACCTGGGCAAGTTTTGCCCGCATTTCCAGGACACAGGCTATGCTCATAAGGGGGTCTTACTTCGTTGAGGCGGCAGTGGCAAATGGTTGTTCAAGGATCAGGGTCATTGTCTCCCATGTGATGCCAAATGCGTTCTCCCCAATCATTGCCCAGATCCCGATTTCCATTGCAAATGTGCTTGTGATGCTGGTGACATTTGAATTTTTCTTCTTCCCGCTCGATCCTGGGCTCTCTACACTACCGGAACTGGGCAGCCTAATGACAGGATACCAGTATCTCGCATATCCCGTATTCCATGTCTACCCCACCCCCACTACCTTATTGCTGGTTGAAGGTTACTGGTGGCCAATTGTGGTGCCCGGTACCTTCCTGGTGATACTCGTCATAGGGTTGAACCTTCTGGCGGAGGGGCTGATTCAGTACCTCAACCCGAGAAGGCGCAGCATGATGGGAATATAAGCAGTAACTTATGAAAGCCGGGTCCTCGGGTCCACGTACGCTTGCAGCAAGTCCGCGATAAAGCTTGAAAGAAGCACCATGATTCCGAATATGAGGACTGTTGCCATAAGGGGCCAGATCTCAACCATTGGAATGTATGCCCCCACGACAAAACTCTGCAGAAGAAGTTCTCCAAGCCCGTAATAAGAAAAGAAGTTCTCGGCAACGATCAACCCTAGTATCATGTTGGTCGTTACAAGTCCAACCTGGGGTACCGTGTGGACCAGTGCTGTCTTCCTGATGTGTTTCCGGTATATGTCGCGTTCCTGGATCCCTCGTGACCTCGCAGCAGCAACGTATTCCTTGTTTATCTCCTCGTCTATTCCCAGCATATAGAACCTCAGGAGACCTGCGATAACTCCATAGGAAATGGTGGTAATGGGAAGCACCATGTGCATCAGTTCTGAAGCAAGGAGTGGCCAGTCCTGCCAGTATATGGTATCGACGATCAGTATGCCGGTTGGGGAACTTATCCCCATGGAATTCATGAAACCGGGGTAATTGCTTGGTGTCACGCCCCTGCCGCTTATGGGGAAGACTGATATTACCGGGATTCCTACCCCCCTTCCAAATATCATCACCAGTAGGGGTGCAACCCAAATGGCGGGAGCTGAAAAACCGGAATATGAGATGAACCTGGCCACATAAAAGATTGCCCCGCCCCTGTGCCTTGACGCGTAACTTCCCAGCGCAATAGCAACAAAGACCGAAACAAGGAAAGATGCAAGTATGAGTTGCAGGCTGTTATCCAGGAAAAAGCCGATATGGCTGTAAACATTTCCAGTGAATGGGAAAGGCACGTCCAGCCCGCCGACCGCAAGTCCCCAGTTACCGGTGAAGATTCCCTTGAGGTAGTACAGGTATGTGAGTGCGGGATTGGAAGGGAAAATATTCATTGCCTGCAGGTCATTCGAAATCACCGTGCTTGTCAATGGAACGAAGCTCCCATATGTGAGCGGAAGTATGTAGTAATAATGAGGCATCAGCCAGGAGAGGGAAAATACGATCATTGTTAGCAGGATAAGGCTCGGTACGAACACCAGGGCTCTCCTAAGAGCGTACAAAGGCAGGTTCATGGCTGACTCACATGTATTGACAATGGTTGTTTAACCTTTTGTTCGTGAATTCCATCTTTACTCCCCTTTCAGGACGAACCTGTTTATCAGCTCTGCAACCTCTCTGGGATGGGATCTGAAAGGCACATGCTCCGCACCCCCTATCAGGTGAAACTGCCCGCCGACAATTCTTCCTGCAAAAGCTCTCCCTGATTCAGCGTCCAGGATCTCGTCGTTACCTCCCCATATAACCGAAACGGGGAATTTTATGCCTTCCAGGATTCGTCCGTCCATCTGGAAGTCCTCTGGAGAAGCATTAAGCATTATTCCTGACAAGATTTCAGCAAATTTCCCCTTTTCCTTGGAGAATTCGGCGACCAGGTTGCCAAGTCCTTCCGAGAACCTGTTGTCAGAGATGGGGACAATGCCGGCTGGATCTATGAGCACTGCTTTTTCAGGTCTGCGAAACCTGGATGCCAGTTCCAGGGAAAGCCATCCTCCCATTGAGCTTCCTATGGAGACATATTTCGTTATTTCCAGGTGTTCCAGCAGTTCGTTTATTGCGCTGCACTGGAATCTCAGGGCCTCTCCTATGGTCAGACCCTGCATGCCGCCCTCAGGAATGGGAGACTCCCCATGCCCGAAAAGGTCCACGCAGGTAACTCCGAATGAAGGATCAAGGTATTCAATGAGGTCCCTCCAGATCTCTGCTGATGCAGTGAAACCATGAATCAATACCAGGTTTGTTTCACCTGGCCTGGTGAGGTATGACATTGGACCCGCTGATCCCCTGAATACGAACCTGTCCATCTTGCTGGAGTCAGTCATT
Organism: Thermoplasmata archaeon; assembly: GCA_021850745.1. The sequence continues at coordinate 5,634 of JAJZKX010000030.1, read as the reverse complement.
CAAGGGATAAGGGCTTTGGGCGGGAAGGTGGTTGGTACATCTCAATGCCACTATATATTGTATTAAGGTGTCTGTTAATAACACATAGATGATGCCAATCACGTGTTCAGTTCCCTGGATGAAAGCAGGATAAGAAGGGTTCACCTGAAAATAACCGCACTGTCTTCCGGCGGGAACTTCCTGGACGGATATGATCTGGCCATCATTTCAGTGGCGATACTCCTGATTGCTCCCGAGTTTTCCCTGAGTTCGCTTGATCAGACGCTCCTTCTTGGATCGACTCTTCTCGGCATGGTGTTCGGCGGAGTGATAGGCGGATACCTGACTGACAGGGACGGCAGGAAATCAATCTACATGTGGGATATGGTTTTCTTTATCGTTTTCACAATACTTACTGCCGTTGCAGCAACCTTTACTGAATTGCTCGTTTTCAGGCTTCTGCTGGGGCTTGCCATAGGCGCGGACTATGCGATAAGCCCAACCATCATTGCTGAGTACGCCCCCACTAAGCAGAGAGGCAAGCTCCTTACCGTGAACGGGGTAGCATGGTTCGTGGGCGCTGCATTTTCTTACCTTGCAGGTTATTTCCTCTCCCCGCTTGGGGACCTTGGATGGAGACTCATGTTGCTTCTGGGAATAATTCCAGCATTGCTTGTGCTCATTCTCAGGGCCTCAATACCTGAATCCCCCAGATGGCTCCTGGAAAAGGGAATGGGGGAGGAAGCCAGGAAATCCCTGAAAACTGTGGTCGGAGAGACTGGTATTGAGGAGATTCCCGCAGCCGCCAGGGTAACCTTGAGGGACCTCTTCAGAGGAAAGTTTCTTACCGCAACCCTATTCATTTGTTCATTCTGGTTCATTCTGGACGCCGTAACATATGCCATCGCGCTTGAGGGGCCCACGATCCTGCAGTCTGTCTTCAACCTCAGCTATGGACAGGCGTCGGGCACTGCAGCCCTGATAGCAATCCTTGCAATAATTGGGGCGATTCTCACATTCTTCGCCATAGACATTGCCGGAAGAAGGTTCGTCACCATGGTGGGGTTTCTTGGCATGGTTATAACCCTTTTCATAGCCTCGCTGTTCCTGAATCTCTCCTTCGGCCTTATTCCGGTGGTGATACTTCTCGTACTCTTTGAGATCAGCCAGGAATTCGGTCCGGGCATAACAAGTACAGTATATCCTCAGGAGCTTTTCCCAACAAGCATCAGGGCCACGGCTCAGGGATTGGGTACAACGGTCAGCAGGATAGGGGCTCTTGCAGGAATCTTTTCTTTTTCATTTATTGTGGGAACGGCTGGTTTCGGCGGTGGAATGTTATACCTGGCAGTTCTCTCCTCGATTGGCCTGGCTGTTACAATAGCTTATGTTGTGGAGCCGAAAGGAAAATCCCTGGAAGAAATCTCGGGAGAAGGTTCCTGATTATTTTCTACCGAGAACCTTGAGGACTATGTCCGGACGGTCCGAGGCTATGGCGTCAACCCCGATGTCCACTAATCTCCTGATGTCTGCCTCTGTGTTTGGCGTCCACACTGAGACCTTCACGCCAGCACTATGGCATGATTCAACGTAGTTTCGATCCAGTCCCTCGTAGTAAAGTGCAAGAGTGTCTGTCCTGCACGAAGTTGCAACTGATGCCGGATCCACTGGAAATCCCCCAAGAAGTGCGCTGGTATTTAGGCCCGGGAACCTCTCGTTGAGTTTCAGGATCGCCCTGTGATCGAAGCAGATCACAATGATCCTCGCCTTCAACTCTGGCCTTTCGTGAAGAAGCCTGGCGATTTCCATGAGTGTTTCGTAACTTTTCAGTTCAACTATCAGGGAAATGCCCACGGCTTCAATTGCTTCCTCCAGTGTCGGGATGCCTTCTCCATTTTCCAGCTTGACTTCACGGATTTCCTGCAAAGTCATTTCTGAAACGTTCCTTTCAATTCCTGCTACCCTCTTGAGGTCAGGATCATGCATGACAACCAGGTGGTTATCTCTTGTAAGGTGAACATCACATTCTATTGCGTCCACTCCAAGTTCCTCCGCCTTTCTGAAGGCGGTCAGGGTATTCTCAAAGAAGAGTTCTGCCCCTCCGCGATGGGCTATGACAAACAGGTTGTTCCCGCCTTTGTCCATTCCGATCCTCCCCATTAGTTGCATGCGCTGTATATAACCTTGCAACAACTCGGAGTTCCTCAAACATATTTAACCCGGCCCAAATTTCCCATTACTTGGATAGAAGACAGATCGAGATTCTGGCAGCGGTTGTCCTTGGAACGCTCATGAGTGCGATTGACACTACCATCGTGATCCTCGCTCTTCCCACTATTGTCATGGATCTCACCTCGTCGCTACTTCTGGCAATATGGACGATCATAGGCTATCTTCTCGTTGTGGCAGTCTTTACCACTCAGATCGGATCCCTGGGGGATGCATTTGGGAGAGGCTCCATTTTTACTGCTGGATTTGCGGTGTTTACAGTGGGTTCTTTCTTGTGCGGCATTTCTGAAACAATGATTGAGCTTGTTTCCTTCAGGGTTCTCCAGGGGTTTGGTGCAGCGATGCTGCAGTCAAGTTCTTCCGCATTGATCGCAGATGCCTTCCCTCCCAGGGAAAGGGGCAAGGCATTCGGATTCACGACCTTGGGCTGGAATGTCGGGGGCACCCTTGGGATTGTTCTGGGAGGAGTGATAACCACCTTCCTCGGCTGGAGATACATATTTTTTATCAACATTCCTGTTGGAATCGTTGGAGTCTTCCTGGCAAGAATAACCCTCAGGCATGAACATGGAAAGATTCCGGAACTGGACTATCCTGGTATGGTGATTCTCGCCTCTCTGCTTCTTCTGCTGGTATATGCAGCAACCCAGATAGTCAGTTCCGGCTTCTCGTTCTTGGAAACACTCTACATCCTGGTCGCTCTTTTCCTGATAGTGCCCTTTGTGTACGTCGAGAAAAGATCCAGCAACCCGATAGTTCGAATAGAGCCACTCCTGACCAGGGCTCTTGGGGTTCCCCTCTTCTCGTCTTTTCTTCAGGCAGCAGGCTACCTGTCAGTAATCTTTGTCCTGATACTCTACCTCCAGGGCATAAGGGGCTACACTCCCCTCTACTCTTCCCTCCTGCTGGTCCCCGGCTATGTGGTTGCCAGTTTCCTTGCGCCTTCCATGGGAAGGTTTTCTGACAGGATCGGCCAGCGTGTAGTTGCCACAACAGGTATTGTCCTCATAATGGTGTCTGTGACTCTTTACATGTTCCTGCAGGCAAATACGCAGGATTACTACATCGTGACTGCTTCGCTCATTGGCGGAGTTGGTGGTTCCATGTTCTGGCCAGCCAATAACAGTTCCATTATGGGAGGGGCCCCGCAGGGAACGTATGGATCCATATCTGGGCTTTCAAGGACGCTGTCGAACGTTGGGACACTGGCCAGCTATGTTCTGGCGATTTCCGTCGCCGCTTCCACAATAGGCAGGAAAATGGCTTTCGAGGTATTTCTCGGAACAGGAAACGTGATCGGCTCGCTGCAGGTTTCGTTCCTCGCCGGAATAAAATCTGCGTTTCTTGTGTCCGTAATACTCCTTCTGGCAGCGGGGGCGCTCTCTTCTCTCAGGCCGCGTCACTCGTCTGCCTGACGTCTTTCCTTCAATCTTGCAGCCCTCAATGAATACTCAACATTTTCCGGCTCAAGCCTGAGAGCTTCGCTGTAGTCCTGCAAGGCCTCGTCATATTTCCCGGTGCCCTCATAAATGGATCCCCTGTCAAAATAGAGGTTTGCCTTCCTTGGGTCTAGCCTTATCATGGAGCTGTAGCATTCAAGGGCATCGCCATACCTGTCAAAGGTCTCATAAAACTGGGCGAGGACCTGGTATGAGTTGATCTGGTGCGGCCTCAACTCCACTAATTTCAAGAAGTACTTCTCGGCTTCCAGCGGTCGATCCAGATCTACCAGTATGTTTCCCTTCTGATAGTAGGGTTCCGGATCGTACGGGTCAAGGGAGATCAGTCGGTCATAATTGCCAGCCGCTTCCTCCGGCCTTTCAAGAGCCAGGAGCATTTCCGATCTTGCATAGAGGTATCTTGGATTCTCCGGATCTATTTTCACGCACTCCTCAATTTCGTGCATCGCCCCTCCCTCATTCTCATGTCTCGCCAGGAATTCTGCCTTCTTCCAGTGCAGTTCCGGATCAAATGGATCTTTCTCGATCAATGTGTCAAGAGTCTTGAGCGCATCATAATACCGTTCTGTCTCTTCCTGAAGTTCGAACAATACCAGAGAAGTTTCCAGATCGTTTGGTCTTTCAAGGTTTAGCTTCATTGCCTCTTCCAGAGCTTCATTTGCCCTTCCCAGCTTCCTGAGGCATCTGATCCTGCTGCTCCTGAAACTCATGTTCGAGGGTTCCATAGCCATGGCCTCCTCGAATTCCTTGAGTGCCCCCTCCAGATCTCCCCTGCTCATTTTCAGGAAACCCTGCCTGTTGTGATAAAGTGCGTCCAGAACCACGCAGTTCGATCCAGTTATGTGAGTTAATGGTTGCGCATCCGTTTAGATTTCTTGTCCTGCGACAGACGATCGCAAGAAAAAGAAAAATAAAATAGATAAAGTTGAGCCGGGTTATGGCGTCTTCAGAAGATGGCCGGGTATTGCGTTGAGCACCATGTATCCACTTGCCAGTGCCGCGGCGATCAATCCCAGCCAGAAGAGAAAGAGGAAAATGGTCTCAATGGGTGTTGTTTTTGTCTTCTTGTTCTCTTCCACAGAGTCAAATATAAGTGTGGCGGGAAGGGAGAGAATGCCTACGACCCCGAACGCAATGTAAAGAAAGAAGGCTTCCAGTGGAGACTTTGTGAATGAATCTATGTAAGCCTGATACCCGTAGAAGATTGCCAGTATCCCCGAGAAGAACCCGAGAACCCCAATGAACTGGAGTTTCTTGTTCATTACGAGAGAAAGGGAAACTCCCACGATAAGTATTGAAAGTATCATGTATGGATCGCCGAAAAGAATGTTGTAGGGTGAGAAGTTGACGCTAGGAGCCGATGGATACGGTTTCGCTGGAAACGGCCACGTCAGTTCTGACCACACTCCAAGTATGAACATGAAGGCGCCCAGCGCAAGAAGTGGAAAACCACTTCCTCGAACTATTTCGGATACCTTTTCCATAGGCAACTTCCTGTGGTAAAAATAGGCTGCTGTTATCATATATGCTGGGAGTACCATTGCCAGTGCCATCGTGAAAAACTCAAGCCCAAGATCATCTATGAACACCATATTGGTTCACCTATTGATAATCTTAAGAATCTATTTGACAATACTACCTTACTGATAAGGAAGAGGAGCACCTAATTTTAATGGGTTGGGGGGATTGGCGTTGGCCTTCATGCTTGCTTCTTTCCCGGGTGGGATGTGTGGCGGTGTAAGTCTTATGTTTTCAGGTTCATCGGACTTTTGTGTGGGTTATCTATGAAAAGGGTCAATGGAAATACTGTCTTTCTGGGAACTGGCAGAGGTTCGAAGCATCTGGAAGACCGAGTACCACACCTATCAGCGGTGAATCCTTTCCGATGTCCCTTTTTCTCCTGTTTTTATTTAAAGAGAAAGAATAAGTGAACAGCCCCAGGAAGACAGTATTTCCATTGACCCTT
>JAJZKX010000029.1 GCA_021850745.1 Thermoplasmata archaeon | reverse complement strand
GTGAAACTGAGATTTATCCTATCAGGATTGTCAAAAGGCCTGTGTGCAACAATTCCAGAGCTTATGTAGCGGGTTTTCCCTCCCTTTGATCCGTCAGATGGGTAATGTGATGGTATGGGCAGAGAAAGGAGGTCAACAGAACTTCCCCTCATGATCCTTTCCTTGTAAGATGCGAGGCCACTTATTACACTTGGTTGTCGGGATGACTGTTCGACAAATGCCCTGGAATAATTGTTATAAAAGGTATCAAGATCAGTGGTTCCAGTGGCAAAGAGTATTCTGCGGTCACTGCCTAGAACATTTGTGAGGAGCCGATACCCTCTGTATCCCTTAAGATTGTTAAACATAATCATCCTGTTCGCGCCATTCTTCATGACTGAGTATGCAGTGGTTTCAAATTCCGTGCTGATCTCCTTCACTATTTCCTCATAACCTTCAGGATACTGATCCCTGTAATTATGTATGAAACCCCTGAGTGTAGAATTGTTCTGTTTCTCCATCGGTCCCCTTCTTTGTGAAGTCAAGGCCTTGTTATTGATATTTTTGGCGATTCGAAACTAATACATTTTACCAGAACAGAAAAGTGGATTGAAGGAGGCAGCTGAATTCATATCACAAGGAGGAGGATTCGATTCATTTCATGCCGTACTCGCTAAAGGGAAGATTATCAGTACTGACGGAATTTTCAAAAAGATAGGTCTCAAACAGATTGACCTTTCAGACATAGATTCCAGGGAGCAATAGTCATTGCCAATTATATGTAGAGTCGTTCAAATTGTGAACCCGCAGGCAAGAGTAATCGTTTCTCCTAAAGCTGATTCAGGATTCACACACATTTGGATTAGATTTTTCAGGGCTCTGATACGCTTATAGAAAGCCACTGGAGGGTTTCGATCCCCCGACCTGCTGATTACAAATCAGCTGCTCTACCAACTGAGCTACAGTGGCGGTCTTGAGAGATATTTTTCTCAAACATAAAACTTTCAGTGCAGCAAATAAGTCAGAGTGCAATTATTCTGCAAACCCTTCAGATTGAAATGCATGGACTTTTGCCTTTTCTTTATACTTAAATTTGACTGCACAAGTTTATTATCAATCACGCCAATGTGGCTCCCACATGGAAACCCTGGAAGTTATCAGGACCTTGCCACCTTCAGCTAAACTGCTTCTGCGGGTCCTTAAGGAAAACAAGATTTCCCGATTTGAGGAACTCATGGAAGAGACCATGCTCTCCAAGAGGACACTGCTTTATGCCATAAGGGCCCTGAAGCAAATGGATCTGATCGAAACCCAGATCTGCATGAGCGATGCAAGAAGAAGATTCTACTGTGTCAAGTTGCGTTAATTTTGCTGCTTTCAACAAGAATTAATAGGCCTCAGAAAATTCTCAATTATGGATCATCTCAAAGGGCTCTCCCAAATACTGGGCAGCAACCTCATAATTGAAAGGGAACAGAAAATTCCCTACATGACAGACGCATCTTATTACCAGGGTGATCTCCCGATGGCAGTTGCCCTTCCCGATACTCCAGAGCAGATATCTAAGGTAATGAGGTACTGCCAGGAAAACTCAATCCCGGTGGTGGCAAGGGGCGGAGGCACTGCCCTCACCGGTTCCTCAATACCACTGAAGGATATGCTTGTCATCAGCCTGGCCAGATTTGACAGGATCCTCGAGGTTCATCCTGAAGACCGCTATGCCATAGTGGAACCAGGTGTCAAGCTTGACAGCCTGAACCAGCATCTTGAAAAATTTGGATTCTTCTACCCTCCTGATCCAGCAAGCTCAATTGCTGCCACAGTGGGCGGTTCAATTTCAACCAATGCAGGCGGCCTGAGGGCATCCATGTATGGAACCACAAAGAACTGGATACTAGGATTGGAAGTGGTCCTCCCTGACGGCAACTTAATTACAACAGGAGGCAAGGTCCTTAAGAGGACAGCCGGCTATGACCTTACCGCACTGATGGTAGGCGCAGAGGGGACGCTGGGCATCATAACAAAGGCAATAGTGAAAATCTGGCCCATAGTGGAATCAAAGGGAAGGATACTGGCATATTACGATTCAATTGAGAAAGTGGGCAGCTCAATTTCAGAACTCAAGGGAAAGGGCATAACCCCGCTCATAGCAGAATTCCTTGACAAGATAACCATGCATTCGCTCTCACAGACCAGGGGCCTGAAGTTTCCGGAGGATGCAAATTACATGCTCATCATTGATATCGCATCCACTAAGGAAAGCATTGGCAGGGAACTGAATCAGGCTGAAGAGATCCTTAAAAAATTCTATCCCATAAGCACTGAAATTACAACCGACCAGGAGGCAATGGATCGCATCTATGAGGCCAGGAAGGGTGCGTATTCCTCCCTTCTGAGTGAAAGGTCAAGCATGAGCGAACGTGTCGTGATTGGAGACATAGTAGTCCCCGCGTCTGAACTCCCTAATGCTCTCAGGGAAAGCGAGGAGAAGGTAAAAAAGTACAGCCTCACTGTAGCCCTGTTTGGGCATATCTCAGATGGGAACATCCATGCCAACATCTATGCAGACATTGCCGACCAGGATCACATGAACCGTGTCGAAAGCTTCCAGCATGACTTCGCAATGATTGCAATAAGGCATGGGGGAAGTGTCTCTGCAGAGCATGGGGTCGGCCTTGAGAAAAAGGAACTCCTGAAAATGGAGCTGGAGGAGACCAACAACCAGCATGTAATGGAGATCATGAGGTCCATAAGGAAGGCCTTTGATCCCAATGGGATCATGAACAGGGGTAAGATGTTTGATCAGTGACCTTTTTGAAGAGCTTGAAAGCGAAGTGGAAAAATGCATTAGCTGCGGCTTCTGCGAATCGGTATGCCCCACACTTCCTGCAGCAGGATACGACCTTTGGAAGGGCGCAAGAGGACGCGTCATCATGGGTAAGGAGCTTCTATCCGCTGCCAAGGGCAATGGAACTCTCAATGTTTCCGACAGCTTCTATTCCTGCCTGGACTGCCACGCATGCCTCTATGTATGCCCGGCCGGTGTAAACGCCGGGAAGGTGAGCCATATTTCAAAATCAATCATTGCAGGGGACGGGATACCTGGAAACCAGAACCCTCTTGCGAGAATGATAGCAATGGTGACCATGCACTACATGAACCCACTTGGGATCGGGGAAAAATGTGCAGGCTGGTTCACTGGGATGAAGGCTGACCCAGATTCCACTGATCTGCTCTACACGGGGAACATGTACCAGCTGATGGCTTATACCGATGGAATGAACCGGATGAGGGAGAGAATGGGAAAGGGAATGTCTAAAATGATGTCTTCCCTTATCGCCAGGTTCCCCGGGCTGATCAGGCTGGCCCCAATGAAAAAGGATGAGGCAACAGCCCTTAAGATGGACAGTACCCTGTCAAACATAGCGTTGCTTCTCAGGAAATCGGGCATTTCATTCAACTACCTTGCAGAGGATGAGCCTTACCCGGGGACATTCATCTATGACCTCGGATACCTTGATCTCTTCGAACAATATGCCAGGAAGGTAGCGAAAATATTGCGGGACAGTGGGGCAAGGAGAATAATTACAGTAGATCCCCACACCTATGACCTTCTGAAAAACACATACCCAAAGTATGTTGAAGGGTTTGACCTTGAAGTTGTGCATTACCTCGACCTCATTGACGGATCCTCTTTCAGCAGCGGGAGCGAAAGCATAACCTACCACGAGCCATGCCATTTCTCCCTCAGGCAGGATGCCTACAACAGGCCTCTGGAAACTCTCAGGTCAGTTGCAAGTGTATCCCTTCCGCCAAGAAGCGGGCGCCGCACAAAGTGTTGCGGGGGCCCAGACGAGCTTATCTTTCCTGAACTCACCCACAGGGTGTCCCAGAACCGGTATGATGAACTCAGGGATACAGGTGCAGGAAAGATCGTTACAGCCTGCCCTATCTGCTTTTCAAACCTCAATAAGGGCCCAGAGGTCGTTGAAATCGGGGATTACCTCGCCTCAAGGTTGAAGAACTGATTCTGCATCGGGCATGTCTGCCTGGCCAGGCAGCGGATATATCATGGATAGCAACAGTACAGAAAGGTTTGGAAGGAATTTCTTCAGCCTCCTCTGGCAGAGTTCCGCTTTCTATACTGCAGCCTATATAGCCCAGGTTTCTCTTACCTGGTACATTTTCACAATAACCGGATCTGCTGTTGCAGTTGGCATAGTGGCCATCGTAGAATCTGTTGCAGTCCTAATAGTCTCCCTGCCTGTTGGCGCTATCATTGACAGGAAGAATAAAGGGTTCCTGCTCTTCATATCCGGGTTTCTTGGCTTCATTGCAATGGGGGCTCTTGGAGGCATTGCATATTACAGGCTGTTTAACATCTATTTTATCCTTGGCCTCTCAGCACTCTGGGGAATAAGCAGGGAAGTCTCACGCTCCAGCAGCCTCTCATCCCTGCCTGACATGGTTTCAAGAGTGCTTCAGTCAAGGGCCAACGGGGTTTTCAGGGCCGTAAACAGTACCCTTGGTTCAGTTGCCAACGCCCTTGCAGGCGGAATAATCGTCCTCTTTGGGGTCGTTGCAAGCTTTTCCATCAGCACCGTTGCCTATCTTGTTTCTGCTGTAATTTCACTTCTCGTCCTTTTTCCATTCTACAGGTCAAAGGCAAACGGAACCCCCAAGAGCCAAGCCAGGGAAGGGAACATGCTCGGGGAACTGAAGGAAGGGTTTGTCTGGCTCACCAGCAGGAAAGGTTTCTTCCTTCTCACACTGTCCGCCACATTCTTCAATTTCTTCATGACCATGACATTCACCTATTTCGTGATCTACGTGGCAAGGGGCCTTGGCGCCAACTCCCTGGTCTACGGTTCAATGCTGGCAGCCCTTGCAGCAGGGGATGTCATAGGCTCTCTAATACCGGGAAGAATTGACCTTCTCAGGCATACAGGCAGGGTCAACATCCTCCTGTTTGGCGGCCTGGACGGACTCTGCCTGCTACTCATGGGACTGTTCCCTTCACCATACCTTGCACTGGCACTTGCTTTCGTGGCAGGCCTGAGCATAGGAGTCTCCGTGAACCTCTGGCTTACTGCTGCCCATAACCTTGTACCTGCGGAAATGAGGGGAAGGTACTTTGCGCTTGATGGTGTCCTGACGTCCCTGAGCCCTGCCTCAATTGCAGTTGGCGCTCTGCTGATAGCTGATTTCGGTGTTCTCTGGGATTTCATGGTCTCCGGCTTCATGATGCTCATATTCACAGTTGTTTTCGGATTGATGAGAAGTTTCTGGAACCTTGATGGGAGACCCAAGCCAGAGGTTACAGAACTTAGCTGACAATCCGTGAGCCTCACGGCACTGTCTTCTTTCATGAGGCACAGCAAGGGAAAAATTATATTGGCATATACATTAAAATCTGAATACATGAGAGAATACAAAGTGAGGCCGGCTGAGCATGGGGATGCAGTGGCAATCGCATTAATAGCTAAACAGTCCTGGAACCATACATATGGATCCATTTATCCTAAGGAGGTAATCAGGAAATTTGTTTCAGAAGCTTATTCCATTGAAAGGCTCCACGGTTCTATCAGCAGGGATTCAGAAAGGCCAGTACGGCTATTCCACGTGGCTCTTGATTCGGAACGGAACCTTGCAGGCTACTCCCAGACACTCCCATGTCCGGATAGGAAAGGGGCCTATGACCTGGCTAGGATTTACGCACTTCCTGGCACCATTGGTACCGGGGTAGGCGCAGCACTTCTCAATCATCTTTTGCTGAAGTGCACAGATATCACTGAACTGTCTGCCTGGGTTGAAGAAAGGAATACCCAGGGGAGAAGGTTCTACGAAAAACATGGATTCAAGGTTTCAGGTGGGAAGGAAACAGAACTGTTTGGCTTTAGAACGAGAGAACTCAGATACAGCCTAATACGGCATTCATGAAGATCAGGTTTCCGGCAAGAAATAAATCGTTGAATGGAAATTTGCACGTTTTAAAAAATAAGGAAGAAGTGGAAACGGGTTCCAATTACCTTCCCTTGTAATCCGGCTTTCTCTTCTGCAGGAATGCTGAAATCCCTTCCTTCAGGTCTTCCGTGCCGTATAGAAGCCCCATTGCAATGGATTCCATCTCGAGGCCATTGTCAGCAGACACTTCACTCCCCTTGTATATGAGCTTCTTCGCCATGGCCGCAGATACGGGGGCAATCCTCACAGCAAGGTCCTGGGCCATCCTGTCGGTTTCGCCTTCAATGGCCTCCGCAGGGAAAAGCTTGGATACAAGGCCTATTTCATGGGCGTACTTCCCGTCGAATCTCTCCCCTGTCATTATGAGGTATGCTGCCCTTGACATGCCCAGCAGCTTGGCTAGCCTCTGGCTTCCTCCCCATCCCGGAACAAGCCCAAGGGTTACCTCAGGAAATCCTATGATTGCATCAGGAGTGGATACCCTTATATCGCACCAGGTGGAAAGTTCAAAGCCTCCTCCGAGCACATGCCCCTTCATCTCGGCAATAGTGATCTTGGGAACTTCGGAAAGGAGCCTGAAAGTTCTCTCGCCAAGCCTCGCATTTTCAGCGAAATCCATTGGTCCGCTGAAAAACTGGGTAAGCTGAGCACCTGCTGAAAAATTCTTTCCTTCTCCCCTTAATACAATGACGTTGATCTCCTTGTCGTTCCAGAGAGTTTTCAGGTGCCTTTCAAGCCCATCAAGGACTTCAGAGTTGATCAGGTTGTTTCTAGTGTTTGAGAGGGTGAGGTAAGCCACTTTCCTTTCAACATCCTTCCTGAGGGAAACAGGCCCTCCTTCACTTCCCTGTGGCGGAGCAGGCTCCTTTGCCTTTTCCGGCGCAGGAACATCCCCCACCTTCGTGGCTTTTCCAGAAAGGAGTTCCCGGAGTTTTCCATCCTCTATGGACTTTGTCGGGTAGAAGATCTTGGTGTCAAATCTCTCTGAGAGCTTCTGGAGCTTTCTCTTGATTTCAGCATTGGTCAGCCCCTCAGCCACGGAAATAGGCCCGAAGGGGCGGTTCATGCCAAGCTTTACTCCAGTTTCAATGTCAGCAGGCTCTGCGACTCCCTCCTCAATGAGCTTTGCGGCCTCATTTATATCCAGAACTAGGACATCCATCAGGTCGACCACAGTGGAAGGGGCCGCACTTGGTATCTGAGCCTTGCCATTCTCCCAGATGTAGAACCCTTTGCCGGATTTCAGGCCAAGTTCCTTTCTCTCCATAAACTGGTTGAAGTAAGTGCACTTCCCGAATTCCTTGTCCAAGGCATCCCTGTAATAGTTCAGCGAGTGGACAACCGTGTCAATCCCAACGTAATCCATGAGTTCGTACACCCCCATTGGGAGGCCCTGTGATTTGCTGAATGCATCAATTTCTTCCGGCTTTGCAAGGCCCTTTTCAAGTATCTGGCAGAAGAGCAGGCTCTCTGGGGCTGTTATCCTGTTCACGACAAAGCCGGGGGTATCTTTTAGAACCTTGATGGGGGTCTTCCCCAGTTTCTTGGAGAACTGGTACGTCAGTTCGAAAACCTCATCTGAAGTCTTTTCGCTCTTGATAACCTCAACAAGCTTCAGGACAACAGGCGGGTTAAAGAAATGCAGCCCCAGCAGCCTCTGGGGATTAGATACTTCCTGAGCCAGTGTCGAGATCCTTATGTTTGAAGTATTGGAGGCGATAATTGCATCCGGCCTGCAGTATTGTGAAATCTCCTTCAGGAGTTTCACTTTAAGGTCAGGAATCTCCGGAACCGCTTCAATGATCATGTCTGAGGAACTTACTGCACCTTTGAGGTCGGTTGTAAAGTTCATTCCTGCAAAGACCTTGTCAGCATTTTCCTGAGTCAGCTTTCCTGACTTGACCATCCTGGCAAGGCTATTCTTTATGGATCCCTTTGCCTTTTCTAGTGCCTCAGGAAACGCGTCCTCAAGATGTACTTTGATTCCCGCAAGTGCAACCACCTCGGCAATGCCGTGTCCCATGAGACCTGAACCAACCACTGTAACTTCCTTAATTTCCAGGGAGGTCACTTCCTGAACTTGGACATGATGCTAGTCAGCTTCTGTGCGCTGAATATATCTCCAGACACCTTGAGTTGGCCGGTCATGAAAGCCTTTACCGCATCCTGCTTGCCGGTGAAAATATCACTGAGAACCTGGTCTGTACCCATAACTGTGGCACTGGCCCCCTGGGTTTCTCCCTCACTGAGGTTGATGGAACCATCCTTTATTTCCACGTAAAAGGGGGCTGAGTCAGATGGCTTTATCTGGAACGATTTGTTGAATCCAGATAGCTCACTGCCCAGATCGGGGACTGTCTTGGCCTTTTCCACTAATTCACTTATTATGTTAAAAGAGCCCATGACTGTAAAGACCGTATATAGTAAAGAAATTTGCCTCTTAGTACATCCAGAAATGTATTCTTATACGGCGTTCTATCCTTGGAGTACACTCAAATCTACAATTTCATCAAAGGTTCTTCAACCACCGCATAATATTCTGATTATCAGTACAGTTGCAGGTGTTTATGAAATCCCTGCGGTGTATCCCTGCCTCTGGATTATTTAATGGGAAATCAGAAGAGACTCCATAAACCACTATGCAGCAAAGATCAGCAAGATTTAGGCCCATATGCCAGTTGTGAGTCGCATGGAAATCATTGAGAGTATTGACAACGCAGTCCTCCACAATGATGGCGCTAGGAAACCGCTTTATCATCTCATTTTTACAAATGACTTGCTTGTCGCGGAAAGAGTCATGAACAGAAGCGATGAACTCAGGAAGAATCCCATCAGGGGCAGGGATTTTTGAGAAGGAATGCAGGGCAGCTGCATGGGAGCAAGAAACTTCCAGATGTGGGCTATCGAAGAGGGCTAGAAACGCGGTGCCCAGGTGGAAAATGGCCTGGACAGCTACACTTCAGCCAGGCCTGAAGGGCTGAACCTGGTGCATTATTCCACAATTCCCGGTGGGACACTGTTTAAACGGTCTTTCCTTATACTTAACTCAGAAGAAGGGGAGATGGAGTTCAGGCTCATACACAACAATTACGCAAATGCAGGCAGGCTGGACAAGGAGACTTACGGCAAATATCTTGCCACTCTCGAAAAGGTATTCACGGAGAATTTGAAAATCAGGAAATAGAGGCAACAATTGCCGGCCCTTAAAACGTCACTTTTCAATCCTGGCAAAGAAGGCAATTAATATTTTAGTTCTAAAACTATGATAGTTAGCTTCAGATATTTACTACACCCACTGCATTGCCCCATCTGTAAACCAGATAAGACGATGTAGATCCAAGTATAAGAACGTGAAGAGGCTCATGCAGGCCGGGTGGAACGAACATGGAACTACCTTTGTACTGCAAAAATGAGAACTGGTGGATCCACACAAGGCTGCCGTTGGACGGATAGATTTCTTCGAAGTACTGTGTGGTGAGGGTTGACGTACTGGTAGGCGATATTACTGAACTTAGTATCCAGTTGCCGTTGCTTAGTATTGCCACAGGGTTCCCGGGTGAGATGGCACTGTAACCTGTCGGGCTAGTGTAGGAAATACTCTGGCTGCCCCAGAGGATGCTGCCTCCCAGTGTAGTAGCCACGTAATTTCCCGTGAGGTCTGTGGAAACCACAAGTTCAGAGCCGAATAGCTTCACAGGGAGAGGATCCAGAAATTCTGTCGAGCCAGACACTGTGGCATTCACCGTTGTACTCATGCTGAAAAGATTTGTTCCCATGAGGTTGAACTTGATATGCCCTGGTGCTCCGTTGAACTCAGCAACGTAGTAGAGTGTAGAATTTACCAGGGCACCATCCATCACATTGTATTCATCAGTGTTGAGGGCGGAATATTGGATGGTGAAGAGTTGTGATCCTGTGGCAGGGTCAAGGCCAACTAGGTTCCACAGGGGGATCAGAAGCATTTTGCCATTAACCTTGATATAAGGAACATTGGTGTTATAATTGCCTGGAGGCGTAAGCGATTTATTCCAGGCAAGGGTAGGCGATGAGCTATTGGTAAATACGGAGTATGCGGAAACTTTTACATGTGTGCCTCCCTGCTCTACCCAGGCAGCGTAGAGTAAGGATCCATGAACTGCAATTGCTCCCGAAGTGGAAAAGTTCGATGATGAGCTTATGGATTGAACAATTCCCATATGGCCATTGCTTGCGTTTATGGGAATTGCATAGATCGAAAATGACGCATTCATGTCTGGCGCAATGGATCCGTTCACATAGAGGGCGCTACCGGCTCCAATGACATAAAGGCTGCCGTTATGAATATATAATTGTGGCTGGGCATTTCCAGGGTTAGCAAATGTCAGATTATGGTGCCAGGCAATACCCCCGTTACTTAACTGGACTGCATAGACCTGCCATGTTGTGTTATCCGCCCAGTTAAGGCTGTTGTCCACAAGGAAATACATGACTCCGTTCGCAGAAGTTTCAATGGCGCTAGGGGTTCCGGAGAAATTTGACTGCCAGAGGGCCGGAAACGGTTCTGAAGCAAATGTTCCAATTGGTTGTGTCGCGCTACCAGGATGAAGCATATCATAGACTGCTATGCTTGATATTACGATTGCAGCAACAGCAACTGCAGAGAATATTATATGCAAGGTTCGAGGCTTCCTTGATCCTGCCTCGGGAATTGAAGATTTCCCCATTATATTTTTATAAACAAATAAATCCTTAAATAATTTTCCATCTGGTTCATTTTTGGAATCCAGGCTTACTGGAACGGGTTAGATTGATTACCGGCCCTGTATCAAGAATCAGCGTGGGAGGAAAATTGTTGCAATCTTTCAAATAAAAAAAGTGGAAATGGATCAGGCGTGACTGTAAGCTTCCAGAACGTATTCAGCGAACTGCTCATCCGGATACGCTCCAACGAACTCAACCTCGCCATTAATGACAATATGTGGTACAGATGAAACTCCAGCTTCCTCAGCTTCCTTGTCAAACTCTAGGGATTCCACCATTTCCCCCGTTATGTTCTTGTTAAGGATGGCAAATTTGTGTGCGGTGCCAACAGCTTTGGGGCAATATGGGCAGGTGGGTGTAACGAATACCTTAATTGTAACGGGCTTGTCAATCTTGTTAAGGATTTCAATTGCCTTAGATGAGACATCTGCTTCCCATTTCGAGACATTCTTTATGTCTTCAATGAGTGAGCCGAATTCGTAACCGGAGGGAAGACCATAGTACTTGATCCTGCCATCCCTCTCTCCACACTTCGCAACTATGGTAGCAGGGAATTTATCCACTCCATACTCCTTGGCAACCTCCTTCTCCTTGTCAAAATTATGAACTGTGAGCTTTATCTTGCTGCTGGTCTGCGACACCTCCTCGGCAAGTTGCACAGATTCCTTGCAGTATTTGCAGTCCGCATCATCTGATGTAAAGACAATGAGGTCAATGTCATTCTTGAGGTGTTTCTCAAATTCCTGTTCAAGGTACTTTTTATCTTCTTCTTTGATCAAGGGCATATCTCTACATTTTTGTTTCTTATATAATCTTGTTTACCAATTTCCCGGCATTTTGAAGGGCTATCAAATGCAACTTTCTTTGGCATGAAAGCACTGGCAACCATGGAAAGAATTTATACTGTGTAAACATATGAAAGTATATGGTATCAAATGTTATCGCCATTAGAATAGATGATAACACATCTGATCTGGTAGACAAATTAATAAAATATAAGCTGGCCAGCAACAGGGCGGATGCCTTGAGATGGATTATGCAGAATGGAATGCAAGGAGCCAAAAAAACAATAGAGCGGAAAGAAAAAAGTCAAGCCATTATCAGGA
>JAJZKX010000028.1 GCA_021850745.1 Thermoplasmata archaeon | reverse complement strand
CTGGTACGTATCAGAATACACTATGGGAAAAGCCGGCATACTGCTGAAAACGATATACTGGTTGGTGTTCAGCAGCATCACTGCTTCGAACTGCGGGAAGGCAAAGTCATTGAGCTGCCCGAACAATGGACTTATATAATTATACTCCTGGTTGAAGGCAATATACGGATTTGATATTGTTCCGTCACCTGAAACTGAAATGTTTGCCAGCTGTGCATTGTTTTCAGCATACAGGGGTGTGTATATGCCTGTTGAAGGGTCGCTGGAAAGCACAAAGTTTTCACCGGGCATAAGTACGCTTATCTCAGGATTGTGGTAGCTCATGAGGGCTTCAGCACTGTAAGTGCCTGCAGGCAGCCAGAAGTTATAACCTCCGGAGGATGTCAGAGGCACATAACCATTGTAATCATTGCTCATGACATTACCTGGACTTACAAAGAGGAAAGCATTGCTGGGTGCAACCTGGCCATAGAACTGCTCCATCTGGCTCTGGCCGCTGATGTTCCACATACCATACAGAAGTGATGGACCTGGAGTCAGAATTGCCTGATGGGCTGAATTCCAGGCAACTGCCATACCCACTGAAGTCTCTCCAGTATCTGTACCGAAGTCAAACGCCGAAGGTACGGTCACATATCTTGTTCCAGCTGTGTTACCGGCATTTGGCTGTGGTGGGACATGATGGGATGGGGGTGCCTCCGGATTAGCCTGAGGGATGTATTTCAGGCTCATTGTTCCGCCTATGTTCATCACGTTCGTAGTGCTTCCGCCACCAGGACCACCCAGCATTATCTCACTGTCATATAGAAGGCCATTGGGTGCAGGAGTTGTCCCGCTCACAAGGAAATCTGAGATCTTCACCTGTGACTTGGGTTCAGGACCAACGGGTAGATTAGGACGATTATTATGGTTATCGGACGATTGTACTGGAGTGGAGTTGAAGGTTACACGATCATAGGTTCCACTCACGCCTATTGTTGGAATGGAGTAGTTGAAGTAAACGGCATCGTTCCCGTTAAACAGGGAAGTGTTCAGGTAAAGATGAGCAACAAAGGGCGTAGAGACATTGTAGGAAGGCCCTATGGCTATGTGGACACCAGGATATGGATAGACCTGGCCAGTGGAGTTAAGAATTGCATTGTTTGTCATGACCGCCGTAGGGGATGAGAAATTCCATATATTATCCTCGAAGCTGAGAACATGTGTCCTGGTTGAATATACAATAACATTCTGGGTCCAGAATGAGTAATTGGCAACACCGAAAAGGGTTGTATTTGCCATTACAGTGTTCAACTGGAACGTCAGGGAGCTGGGGCCGTCATTGCCCAGGTTGTACACACTCAGGTTGTTGATCCTCAATGTTGCCTGGAAGCTGTTGCTGTAATAATTATGGCCCACAAGGGTGCCACTCTCATTTTGCAACCCGAAGAACCCAAGACCCATGGGTGCAGGAGCAAAACCGTAAAGTGGAGTTACAGTACCATTTTCCAGCTTATAATTTGGATGTGCATTTGGCAGGAAGAGAAGCTTGTTAACATTATTCACCGCAGCCTGATGCACTGAACTTGCATGATTCCCTGGATTGCCTGAGCTTGCTGGTACGGAAGGCTGACTGGTGGGACTCCCTGACCCACTACCGCCGGATGAATTGCTTTTTGCTGTGGAATGGCCGTTATATGAAATTGCCATACCCACAGCACTAACAACCATTACGATTGATACGATCAATACTAGAGCCGTGATAATCTTTTTGCTCATTGAAATTCATGATCATTGAGATGAACAATTTTTCTCTATCCAAGGTTCATATACATTTAAATAGATTGATAGTCAACGACAATCATTGCGATAAGAAGCGAGCTTTAAGATTATAATCAGTGTTCATTCATTGCTAATGATCCTATTCTATGGATATATTGGGCAGTATGACACTTTAAATGAAATGAACCAATTACCTTAATTTTAGAAACCTGGACTGGTGAAAAACCTTTCAATCATTCACTTTGTTATGCTCTTGCATAATTAATAAGGGGATTCCAACAGAATTTTTTTTACAATTTTGTCACTCTGGTAGTTTTAGAAATCAACCTGATCAGGTACACAGGCTCAATGAAGCCAAAAGTTGCCTTGAAAACCTGTAAATTAATCTGAATGAGATTTATATATAACTATAGTATTATTTGACCGTGAAAAGAAACATCATGATTGCTGTTACGCTGGTACTTGCTCTAATGATACCGCTTGTCACCACAGCAGCAGTTGTAGTTAGTAATAACGTGACAATTACTACTAACAATAGTCATTCCAATATGGTCTACCTTACCGAGGGACCTGGATACAATTACGCCAATTCATCTGGATACATCGGTATCATCGGAAATAACTCAAAATACACAAATGAAACAGTTGATATTTCCACCATACCTGGGAGTGGATATGTTGTGATGACTAATGTGCTAGCAGTATACAATAACAGTAGCACGGTTAATCCTCTATATGTGTGGTTTAATGGAACGATTCCATCTGGTGTACAGTTATTCTACAGCAACAACCTGATGACCTTCAACGGAAGCTCTGTGAGTGGCATTGCAATGTCATCAGGTAACAATGGCCCCATTCATTTAACCAGTAAAGGCGATGCACTTTACATTTCCATTATCGTGACATCGGTTATGCCTGAGTCATTTATGCTGAATATGCAGCAGGAGTAAGCAGGGTTAAATGAGAAAAACACTTGGACGATTCCGGCTATTGATTCTATTGGCTATCTCAACAACCATTCTTACTTCTGTTTCATTTGCTGCAGTTATAGTTGATAACAGCTACCAGTTAAGCGTTTCACCAATCCATCCTGATATAGAGCTTCAGCAAAGCCAGAACACGTCCATTTCCAGTTCAGTTAACGCTTACAACAGCTCAGACAATGTAACTTATTCTTCATCTCACGTTAGTGTAATAAATGAAAGTAATATTGCTTATTTCTCAAATCACGGATCCTACTCTCTAGTTATTAGTATGAATCTGGTCAACTACTCAGGAGATAAATATGTGAGCCAGATTGTTGTTTATGCTATTTCTGTGAATTCCCCATATATCCCAATCATCAATATGACATTTGAAAATGGAACTCTACTTGCCAGCCATAACTATTCAGTGAAAGTAGGTTCGGGAACATCTGTATCAATCGGAGAGAAAATCATCATGGTAAATAGTAATGCAGCAAGTAGCATAATTTACATAAGAATGTCCATGCCATTTTTCATTGGGTCAGATGCCCATTCTTACATCGGATCAAGTTACCATCTGGCAATTACAACCAATTACGGCAAATTCTATTGATGGAAATACAGTATGATAGTTTACAATTTTTATAAATTTTTAAACTTTATACCTCAGTACATTGTATCCACAATAATTGCACTTTTGGTATACTTTTACATAGGCTGGAGGTCGCCGAAGTTACCACTGTTCTTCAAGTTGACACGCAGAGTAAATGAATCCTTTTTCAAATCTCCATTCTACGGAAATGGCAGAAGCGTTACGGAATTCTTTTCTTTGGATGATATCTCTGGAAACGGATATTACACAATCCGGAGAAAAAATTACAGCTTCAAACCTTTGTTCTTTTCCATTCTTTACTCATATTTATCTGGGTCGTTTAGGCCAGACTTACAGAAATTCCGCACTTCCTATTCAAGAAATATCGATTTAAATTATAACAGAGCATATTTTGATGTTTACCGCATCTTTTTTTCCGTTATAATTTGGGCTGGATTACTGTTTCTGATAACACCTTTTCGAGATATCTATATTTTTTTACCACACCTGAACTCAACCGGTAATACCATTGTTGCAGTCATTCTTTCTGTTTCCATATTTGAAGCGATCATATCGCTTTTATACTTTATTTCCGGAATAAGCAGAAAAACCATTCTGCTGATCGAGGCTGGAATATTTTCCATTTTTTCCTTATCTTTGCTTGCCCCTTCAATGACCTGGTTCAATGTTTACAGCATATCTGGAAAAGTAATAATATACTTAACCCTCCTGGCACTGTTTCTTGCAATAGGCATTATTATTCCACAGCTCAGGAGAAGGAGAACGATATACAGAACTTCCTTTGCCTTTACACTCATTGCCTATCTCTTTATTCTATTAGTTGTTATAATAAACATTCTGAGACTGGTCGGATTTTGAATTCTAATTTACAGAAAATATGATAAACCATACAAAAGTCATGGGATCATTGGGGGCCAACTGAGGAGGAGCTGTACGTGGAGGGTTCATAAGGGGTGGGATTTGAGGGAAGTTGATGCAGCACGTAATGAATCCAGGCATGGGTGGAGATAGTGGATTCAAAGGACACGGTAATGGCGTGGGTGGCAGGGGAATAACACTTGGTATCTCAACTATCCATAACGCAATTGGTGTGTCAATCAAGAAAACCTGGACTGGTTCACCCATTACAGTTAACATTATCTGTATAGGACTGCTGAATGGAGTCCCAGTCAGATCTAACGACAGATTGTACGTCCCATTTGGAAGGTTAATTTCGTTACCGGATAAAATGGAGTCATTCATCATTATATTTACACTTACTCCCGCTGGCAAAAATTCCACAAATGATACAGAGTAACGAGTGTTGATAATATGAATAAAGTGAATGTGAAGCACAACGCTTCTTTTGTTCACTGTGAGATTTCCTGACTGTTTGCTGAGGTATCCTTTAAAATGCGAAATAGTGTAATTGTAATAACCGTCGTGGAGGAAAAACACTATCACATGATTTGATGATGAGAGATTAGCTATTCCTGTTATGTTAACCCACCACAGAGTGCCCTTTGGGAGTCCATTTTCCAAAAATCTTACCCTATGCAAACTGCTTTTAAAGTGAACATTTACATCAACGGGATGGTTATTTACAGTGAAATGGCCACGAACATTTTCGTATCCTGACGATGTGGCAAAGTAATTGTATGTTCCATCCGGGAGGCTTATAATCAGAGAACTATTTGACGATGAATAGTTATATCTACTGGATATAGAAATATTCCAATGAGTTCCTGAATTCAGGTTGGTTATGAATGATATGTAATATCGAAGTTCTGGAATGATTAGTTTCAATGTCTGGTTTCTTCCTGAAACAACTACATTCGAAATATAGGTCTCATACCCTCTGATGCCTGAAATCACATACCGATAAGTACCATTCTGTATGGCAACCTTAAATGAACTTCCATGTATCGTGTAGTTCTGGCCGGAAATTTCTAAATGCCATACCTTCATACCTGAAGGCGAAACAATGGTGAAATTCACATTATAAAGTACCGGCTTGAAGGACACCGAAACGGCCATGCCGGAACCCTCCACATGAAGATTGCCGCTAAAATAATACCATGAACTATTCATTGGGACTGCTTTAAACGAGTACGTACCATTTGAAAGATAAATGGTGATGTTCCCAGTATTTGGCCCAATAGTATCGTTTCCTGAAATAATAAGATACCATTCCCCTGGAATGTATTGACCAGTGATATTGAATGATACACCATAGGTGACTTTAGTGAAGGTTACATTTACTATTTCACTGGTGCCACTTACCATAACTGTGAGCTCAGAGCCCCTGTAGATATGATTTCCGGTTGAGTACGTAATATTGTATGTTCCATTCATCAAGTAAACATCTATGCCTGAAGAATTGCTACTGACGACTTTCCCATTGGAAAGGACTATCTGCCAGAAAGTGTTACTGGGAAGCCCTGATTCATCTATCATAACTTCATAAAGAACTGGACTTAAAGCGATTGTGTTTGATACATTGTTGCCATTAATTTCTACATTGAAATATACAGGATAGTAGTCCCTGCTGGAGCTCAGAACTTCAATCGAATATGTACCATTTGGGAGAGATATCGAATAATTATTTGCACTTGTATTTTCCTTCACCAGATTGCCATTAACATATAACGACCAGCTTGTTCCATTACCTAAATTAGAAATTTTCACTGATAGACCAAAGGTTATCTCCATAAACCCTATTGTAATGTTTTCACCAATACCTGATACACGAAATGATCCGGAAGAAATTATTGGGCGAAATTCATTGTTTGACGACCTGATAATGTAAGTATAAGAACCATTGGTTAAGGAGAAGTTGTAAGAGTTTCCAGATATAATCCCGGAATTAATACCGTTGCTGAGGCCAATGTACCAGCCAACCCCTGCGGGCAGGCCAGCTTCCTTGAAATATACTGTGTAATTCACCTCAATAAAACTTGCAGTTTTATTTATGGATGCACCATCCACATTGAAAGTACCCGAAGAATCAGATGCTTTGTATATTTTGTTAAAGGTTGCTATTGAGTAAGCGTATGAGCCATTGATCAATAAAAATGTATGTGATGTTCCAGTGATTTGTCCTGACTTCATTCCATTTGTAAGATTCACATACCATGGTGTGCCGGGAGGCAAACCTGATTCATAAAATGTGACCATGTACTTTACTTTCAGGAAGTTAATTGATTCAGTCAATAAAGTTCCATTCACTGAAAATGAGCCAGATGAAGTGGATGGCCTGTAAACTTTGTCTGCCGCTGATATTGTGAACTGGTAGGACCCATTAAACAAAGAAAAGGCGTAGGAAGAGCCATTGATTGGCCCGGAGGATTTTCCATCGGACAGATTTACGTACCAGATCCCCGAATAATTTTGGCTTATAAAATAAACCCTGTATAGAACGGGAGAGAAAGTTACATTCAGTTTAACGCCACCGTCTTTAACTGTAAATTGAATCATATCAGCTGAATAGTCACCATTTGTGGTAAATGGGTGCAAGATGTATGTTCCGTTGGGTTCGTAAAAATCAATTTCGGAACTGCTTGTAACTGCTGAATAGCTTCCTACGGTGACGCCCCAGGTTATTCCAGCTGGCAGCCCAATTTCAGATATCTTTACGCCGAACAGAACTGGTGACCATGATATATTCACGATTGTAGCATTGCTGGATACAGAGAAGGTGGATTTAGCGGGAGCCGGAATATAGCCTGGGACAGGACTTATGCTATAATTCCATTGACCTTCTGTTACATTAAGGTAAAGGCTTGAATTATCTGTAAAAAACAGTCTACCATCTATCTTTGCTGACCAGATATGACCAGAGGGCAAGTTGTGCGAAACGAATTCAACTATATGTAATTCTTTTGAAAATAAAACGGTGAAGTTTACATTCCCAGAGATCTCAACTATTCCATGAGAAAGAGCTGCTAGATATGAAATACTGCTGTTGATAAAATAGGTATAATTTCCAGCAGTCAGGTTTACTTCTATTACATCTGTGGTGGCTGAATGAAGTTCACCGTTAATTTTTACGCTCCAAGATGTACCGGTTGGGATTCCAGTTTCAAGAAAATTCACAGCAAATAACCTGTGAAAATGAATGATAACACTGAAATTAAATGCAGTTACAACAGTATGACCAGTAATATTTGTCATGTAACCCGAAGGACTGATAACAGTATAATTTAACATTCCAGGCAAAACCTGTAGAGTAATAGAGGAGTTGGATGTGCTTACATTGTATCCATTAATTTCAATGCCCCAATCCACACCCTCAGGTAAGCCCTGTGCCCTGAAAGTAATGTTTACAGGTACCATTGAGAAGTTCATGAGCGAGAGGCTGTTGGAATATATACCGCCAGAAACGATGGTATTTGTCAGAGGATCAAAAATAACAAAATAAGGTTCATAAGAAGTCCTCATGATTTCAAGGCCTGAGTTATGTTGGTAATTGATTGGCACAATTCCATTGCTGGAAATATCAGAAACGAAGGGGCTCCCTGTCTCGTTGTCGAACGTCATTGCCATTCCCCAGGGAACTCCCCCTATTGGATTAACAGATCCAGTATGAATATTCAAAGAGAAAAGTGAATAACCCTTCGTAGGGAAGGTGGAAATAAGCAGGTTATGGAAATTAGGACCAAAAAGAATTGAGATCGGTATTCCAACGGATGAACTGAATGAAACTGGAATATAGCCCTTAATGAACCATATGCTGTCATTGAGAAAATCTGCTGCCAGTGTCATGTGATTTATGTTGTCTATGGCGAATCCCTGTGTGCTGAGGATATCAAGCCCGTTCAGATGTTCTACCTGCCTGAGTGTAGTAGAGTTAAAGACATATGTGCCGTTGGAGTAAGTTCCAACGAATATTAACCCTGAGAATTTATTATATGCAACAGATGTCACGCTTGAGTATGATATATTAATAACAGCTCTGATATGAAAATTCTGTGAAATTACCAGGAGCTGATTTGATGTCGTGACATAAATGGTACCATTTGGATTTAATGCCAGACCTCCTGGACTTCCGTCTACGGTCAGGAAACCGTTGACATGATAATTACTGGCATTCAATGATACAATGCTATCATTTCCATAAGAAGCGACTATTATGGAACGTGAATAGTTATCAAAAATTCCATTTGGAATAACATAACTGTTCAAATCGGAACCTGGATTCTGTGAAACATTGCCAGATGAAATATTTACAAAACCTGATGTGTGAAGGTAACCATAGTATTGAACTATTTGCACTTCATTTGAAGTGTTGACAGTACCAACTGATTCTGGAGAGAAGAAGTTCAGGGAATTTGAAACGGAATAATTATACACACCACTTACTATGTTGAAATCTATAGAAGTGCCATCAGTCTTAAGTGTGGTATTATCCAATGTTACTGACCATTGAGTTCCCACAGGGAGACCGGTTTCTATAAATTGGAAGCTTGCTTCTGGAGAATAGTTGGCCATTTGCGCTACCTGAGATGAAAATAGGCGGGATGAATTTTTTAAAATTACTTTTGCAGTTAATGATGAATTCTTGGAATATTGCTTTTGATGATTATCATTGAAACCATTTGCAGTTATAATGGTTATGGCGGAGCCTATCATAAGTAATGAAACGAAGACAACCAATATTTTTCTGGAATGGGTCAACCTATTTCCATATTGTAGATGTATAAAAATACCTTTGTGTATGTTTGAACCAGAAAACTAAATCATACAAAACAAATAGAAACAGAGGAAAGAGTCTAAAAGAATGGAACACGAGATTTAGCTAAGCCAAGAAGTTTCATAATCGTTGGATATCACGTAATTAGCCACCAAAAACTGGAAACTAAGGTGGGTGGAAATCATAGCCGGATATTATCATCCCGTAATTGTTTTACGCAAAATCAAGAGCATAAGGATGGTAGTTCCACCAGTAGTTGCCTGCGCTTTATCCTCTGATTGACATGTTCCGGGAGTCCTTATACGCAACATGATTTTCTGAATAGATAATTTAATGAAAGATGAGGGACTTATACGAGTTTACAAGGAACTATCCTCAAGAACATGAACGCATATCCCTGACAGTTCTTGCTATCGGAACTCGCTAAAAATAATATATACAATAATAGCTATATTTTAGTTGCCAAAGATGGAGAGGACCGTTGAAACACGAGGTACAGAATATTTTGCAGATGTTCCATAGGAAGCCGATAAGATTACTGACCTGTTCAAAGGTCTGGTATCTATGGGTTAAATTGGAGAGGAGTTCAAATAAGTAAAATGCATTGAAATCTTTTCATAAGTGTTTTCAGTATGAAATTCCTCAAACAAAAGAAGAAGAAACGGCATACTTATTATATTCCATTCACCTATACTGTCTTAGCAATATGCGTCTGAATGACCGTAAAATGCAAAGTCAATATAGTAGAACACTTTCAAACAGAGAGGCAAACATACTCTCAGATCTGAGCTATAAGGGCCATATATTCTTCACTCCCAAGGATTTGCAGGCGTATGATAGCAATCCAAGAAGCCTCATTGATAGCTTATCACGAAAGAAATGGATACTAAAGATAAAGAACGGAATGTATCTCATTGTCCCCCTAGAAGCAGGAAATAGTGGGTCTGAAAATTACACATTACACAGCTTCACAATAGCCTCATTCTTAGCAGATCCGTACTATATAGGATATCTCAGCGCCCTAAATTTCCACGGACTGACTGACAAAACTCCGTCGATGGTATACGTCGCAACGCAAGAACCTCACAGGTCCCGCATAGTACTTGATAACAAAATAAAATTTATTACAGTTGTTCCCAGAAAGTTCTTCGGAATTATGGAAACGAAAATTGAAAATCAGAAAGTTCTGGTATCCTCCAAGGAAAAGACGATTGTTGACTGTCTTGATCATCCAGAATATTGCGAAGGTGTGGAAGAGGTAGCTAGGGCAATTTTTTTTGGAAAAAACGAACTTGACTTTTCAAAATTGGCATCAATGTCAGAAAAAATTGGGAATCGTGCAGTCCTAAAGAGACTTGGATATATATCGGATCACCTGAACATAAAACAACTGGTACAGTTGATGAAATACGTCGATGTTTCTAGTGGCTATTCTCTCCTTGACCCCACCGCAAAGCGTACCGGTAAGATAATTGAAAAATGGAAAATTGTAGTCAACGTAAGCATCGATTCTGAGAAGTGGGTACAGTGATTTCCAAACAGGAATTGAGGCGGGAGGCAAGAATGAGGAATATTTCGCTTGATTTGGTTGAAAAAGACTACGTTCTCGGTTTGGTACTCCATGCTATCTCTTCCAGTCAACTCTCCTTGAAAGTTTCATTAAAGGGAGGCACTGCACTTTCAAAGGTATATTTCCCTGGCAGATGGCGATTCTCAGAAGACCTGGATTTCACTTTGACTGAAGGGACTGAAGTTAAGGCGATTGGAGAAAGTCAAATTTCTGAATTACCATCCATACTGCAGGAAATTTCCGGTGTGCAGTCCCGCGTTCTCGGAAATGTCTACTCTAACCCTAATTACCTTCAATTCAGACTTCAATACGAAGGACCGATTAGCAAGAACACCGTGAAGATAGAATTTTCCAGCGAAAACTTCGTGGGCCCAGTTATAAGAAAAGATGTTCCGAAAGAATATGACTATTCCAATTTTTCAATACTTTCATACTCAATTGAAAACATCCTCAGCGAGAAGATCAGGGCAATACTACAGCGGGGTAAACTAAGGGATTACTATGATGTTTGGAAATTGTTGAAGACTGTTCATTTCAGATCAGATCATATAATGGAATTGTTTACAAGGAAATGCCAGTCCAAGGGAGTCAATTACGGCGGTATAGATCAGTTTTTTCCTGAACATCTAAGTGATAATCTAAAGCGTTATCTGGAGGCTGGGCTGACGCGCCTTACTACTGAAGAGCTACCCGACCTAGAAGTGATGCTCGATGAACTTAGAGACAACCTGATAAAGATTCTTCATTGAGTTGAGGATGCCTGAGTGTGCCTTATTTTAATTTATTGTGATGCCATGATAATTGCTCATCCATTGTCCTAGATCCTTTATTTAACTCTTCCGACATGTATCTGCCAGTCCCCCTGCATCGCCTTCGGTTACATCCTAATTCATGAAAAATGAGAGATAATACCTTTCCCTGTCGCTATTACAGCATTACATTAAGTTCGATGGATTTACCGCCCATTGATCAGTTGTTACTATGACTTCGACTGATAAGTCACCTTTACAGTGCTTCATCTGTATTTCCTGATCTCTGCATTTCGAGTTGTCCATTGCGGATATTTTATATTTCAGGGTGAGGGATTTAACCTTGCTATGATGCATGTCATTTCTGCCTCCCACTGACATCTCCCACAACCGAAGTTTGTGAGGTTCCTGCTTCACCGATGGTGCCTTTATCATCATATCCAAAGGTCTTATTCCATCTCCCGCCATCCTTTTCAGATGGTTTATCAGGCTTAAATTCCC
>JAJZKX010000027.1 GCA_021850745.1 Thermoplasmata archaeon | reverse complement strand
ATACCGCTGGCCAACCTGTATTTCATGAGAGATCAACAGATTGTTACGCCGGAAGGAGTGATAATTGGAAACATGAGATCGCTCCAGAGGAGAAAGGAGACCGAAATCACTGATTTCTTTTTCAACCAGATTGCGGAAGATGGAGCGGTGAAGAGAGTAAGCGAAGGATATCTAGAGGGCGGTGATTTCCTGCCAGCGAAGGATTTTGCCTTGTTCGGTGTCGGCCCAAGAAGCACAACAGAAGGAGTTTTCAGCGCAATTCAAACGGGCATAGCTGGATTTGATGAGTACTGTATTGTTGAGAACCCGGTATATGACTTCATGGAAGGCGGAACCCGCGATCCAATGATTAACATGCACCTGGATACGTACTTCAACATAGCCGGAGAAGGGATTGCCGTGGGATCTGTCACCCTGCTGAAGAAGGCTTCTGCGTCTGTCTACACGGTTGATGACGGGAAACCAGCCAGGATTGAAACCACGAACCTGATGGACTACCTGGGCAGGAAAGGATTCAGGGTAATAGACCTCAGTGTACGTGAGCAATTGAGCTATTCCTCCAATTTCCTGACCATTTCCGACAGGAAGATTGTCGCTGTGAACAGCCCCGACGTGTTGAAAAGGCTTGTCGCGTCCTCGGTGTTTTCGGAGAGCGTGCTGAATGCAATAAAACACGACGATACTCCAGAAGCACAGGCATTTCCCAGAGGAAAGAGGGCACACGACTATGGCCTGGATGTAATCGAGGTGGATTTGAAGGAACTTACCGGCGGATATGGTGGTGCCCACTGCATGACTGCATCCACAAGCAGGAGATGAAGTCGGCAAAAGATTTAATTCGGGTTGCCCATTACGGCGTACTTGATTTGCACTATTCAGTTGAGGGATTAAATGGCTGGTGAAAGAGGACAGAAGAAAGTAAAGGATAAGTGGAGAGAGAAGAACTGGTACACGATAGTTTCACCGGCATACATGGGTGGAAAAGAAATCGCGATGAGCCCCGGAAATTCCCCGGAGGGAATGATAGGGAGGAAGATCGAGACCCCGGTATCGGATCTCACCGGAAATTTCAAGAAAGCTGGTGTAAAGGCGGTTTTCAGGATAACTGGCTGCCAGGGAACAAGATGCGAAACTGAATTCGTAGGTCATTTTGTTGGGGACGATTACGTTAGAAGAATGGTCCGAAGACGCAAGGAGAGAATGGATGTTGTAACGAGGGCCCGCACAAATGATGGTTATACCGTATCGGTTAAGGCCGTGATTGTTACGGACAACAAGCTCACAAACTCCAGAAAAGCCACAATCAGAAAGAACTCCCGCGAAGCGCTGGACTCAAAGGCTGCTTCGATGTCACTGGGGGAATTTGCCGCCTACATGATAGGAGACGAAGCCCAGGCAATGATTTCATCTGTCAACAAGGACATATATCCCCTGAAGAAAATTGAAGTCAGGAAATCCGAAGTGATGGGCAGATCCGAAATGGGCAGTAATGTCGCTCCTGAGCCAATACAGGAACCTGAACCTGTCCAGTAGAGCGTATCAGCCGGGGTGGCTCAGTTGGTAGAGCGTCGGACTCATAGGAAGAATTTCTGAGAAATCCGAAGGTCTCGGGTTCAATCCCCGATCCCGGCATACCATGCTTGCTAAATTTTAAGCTCATTTCTTTCAATAGACACCATGTGAAAAGACCATGCATCTATCCAGTGATCTGAGACCCTTAATTTTGGACAGATATTCTGTCTTTCAATGAGACATTTTCTTTCAGCCTCCTTTTCTTCTCGATCCTGTTCTTCAATATTCTCTCCTCCTTTCTGTTTCTCTCTTCCAGGAATTTGTTCCTGAAACCCTCACTTTCATTCCATCTCCTTTCAAATTCATCCGGCGGCAGGAATGATATGGATGAATGCGGCCTGACTGTGTTGTAATCTGTGAATGCATATTACATCAGTTTCCTCCTGCCCATTCTGTCTGGGAACCGCCATATATGCTCATCGGAAGAACGGGAATTCGCGCCCCATGAATATGGGCCCTGCTGAATCTCTTTATAAAACCTGCAAAAGCAACGGTATTTACAGTTGATCCGAGACATAGTCGTACCGCGGTCTATACAAATTCTGATTATAATCGGGATTCAAGTCTTCCGTTTCAGGTAAACGATTTTCATGTCACGGAAATAAAAAGGGAAGGGGAAGGAATTTATTCCCCTAGATAAGGAACATATAGATATTCCCCCACATATATCGACGTTGACCCAAGGCCGTTGGCGTCCTCTATGAGGTAGTAGAGATTTCCGTTGCCGTATGCGGTGCTGGCCATTCCCCACAGTGTGTCGCCACCCTGTACATAGTAATAATAACCCTGGGTCGGCGACGCCGTGTACCATGTCGTTGAGACAGGACTGAGATAATTCACAGCTACCCATCCAACAACGCCGTTGGTGAAGGCTACGGCTATCCACACATATCCTCCGCTGTCGACAAGTCCGCCGTATTCAACATAGCCAGTCTGTCCACTGTCGACAATGTTTATGTTCGGATATGACAGCCCGGGTCCGGAGTGAACATACAGCGCTGACGCTGTGACATAGACCTCTGCTGAAGGCCAGAAGTTCTCCGTGGAAGAATAGTAGCCTGATGCACCATTGTCAGAAAGGTACTCATCAGCCACCCAGCCAACAGTGTTGCCAAAGGTGACGGTTATCCACTGATACCCGTTGTTTGAGATCTTCCCGCCGTAACCCGTTATTCCAGACGCGCCGTTATTTTCTGTTGCTATGATTGCATAACCGGTTCCAGGCCCTTCCCTCACGTTCAGGGAGGATGATGTCACCGTGACTGCGTCACCTGGGCTGAACTGTGGTGGTGGCGTGAATTTCACGTTAACGTTCAGGTCCGCACCATTAACAGTAACGCTTCCTGAAGATGGTGAAGCCGTGTATCCGCTGACTGCAGGTATGCTGAACGAATATGTGCCATCAGATATGCCGGTGAAAGTCCATGAACTTGACGATGACTGGTACGTGTACGGGGAGCCGGTCTGTCCGTCAAAAGTCACGGTCCATGCGGTGTTGTATGGAAGCCCAGTTTCCGTAAACGTTACTGAATATTTTATGGGTGCAGATGACTGAACTCCACCGATCTCTGCAATTACTGCGTTGAGACCTACTGCAAGTTTCCAGTCATAGGAGCCGTATGTGTAACCGTTGCTGTTGGATGATGCATACATCATCATGTCCCAGACGTCGTTTCCAACGCCTCCGGAATAAGTGGATGAGGGATACACCTGTCCTGCATTGTAGGAAGCCCCTATGAGCATGGGATCCTGCCCGTATTTTGATATCTCAGGCGAGAGATAATTTGCGGCAGCCTGGTATATTGAAGCTGCAGCTCCGGAGTACGTAACACCGTTTGATGCGGTAAAAGAACCGGTGTAATCCCCTTCCTGCATTACGTTTCCGCCTCCCTGTCCACCGCTTGATTCAACAAGCATGATTGCATAGATCAGGTCTGTAGGTACTGAGTACAGAGATGATGCGCCGCCTATGTAGCCCGCATAGTTGCTTTCCTCATACTGTACGTCTGATTCGTACGCGGCAAGGGAACCTTGTGAAGATGATGCGGGCTGCCCATTGAACCCGTTTGCAGGGTCATTAAGGCTCATGCCTGCTGTCTGCAGTTCCCAGCTCATCAGGGTTGCAGATATCCCTGAAACAAGCCACTGTCCATTCGCGTTAGATATGCCGTTCAGTCCGCTGTAATATACCCATGATTCTGTATTCAGCATTACAGGTGTGCTTGCCGCGGTGGAAGTATAACCTCCCGCATGCGCCTGATGCACAACAGGAACAAAAGCCTGGAATCCGAGTATTGCCAGTATTGTAAACACCATGACAGCCAGAAGAATCCTTCTAGTCATGTAAGATTTCAGACGTTTGATGTAGATAGAAGTTTCGGTTCTTCCCACCATTCTGTGGATGATGGGCAAGTTTATTCACTGACAGTGACAGAGCATTGCAGATCAATTATGGAGAAACAGGGAGAATCCCTGAAGAGGGAACAGTTTGTCTTTTCGTTCGCTTTGATGAATCTCGGTACAAGGATATACATCGGCTGTGCCGTTTCTCTTGGATCGAGAAGGATGCATACAGGAAGGCACTTGACACGATCTCAAGACTCAGGATGGATATTGCAGGTGCCAGACTGGACAGATATTGCTCAGGTCAAAGCATACCTGATGGCTTCTCAGAAAACACTGGCATATTCGTCATGCCCAAGAAGAACTCCAGCATAGGATGGGAGAAAGGATGGAGGGATATAATCCGGAGATTCATGGATGATCCTGTTGGATACCTCAGGAGGAGCAATTCTGAAGCTGGATTCTCTTCTGACAAACGACCAACATGGCGAATGAGGTTCCAGAGGAGAAAGGATCGGATCGATATATCATGATTGTGTAAGGGGCTGCTTCAGAACCTGATGCTTGTGAACGGATAGACCACTTATGTCACAGAATCTTGGTTAGTGGCACAGTTCAAATTCCCTCCACAAGAGAGGACGAGAAAAAATGCATTGCTTCCATAACACGAATGCGGTTCGTAAGGAAACTCCACGATCAGGCCAATTCTCGCTACAGATCAGTAGTCTCAAGTAAAAGGCATCATATCGTACAGGACGCGCGGAGATAACGAACAGCAAACACCCTGTTTGAGAGATCGGTCATTCAATGCTCAACACTCCCCATAACCCCTCCCAATAAGGTTAAATCACCAGATCAAATCATGAGTCAGCTAGGGGAGCCCAGGAAAATGCTGAGAGGGCAGCAATAACATTGCTGTCGACCCTTGAACCTGAAGCGGGTAATGCCGACGAAGGAAAGCGTGTTTCTGAAGCGTCTACTCTGGCAGGATGATATGATGGATCCTGTGAGAGAAAATGATACAGATGGAAAGAAGTATAGACCGTATAGCCACAAGATAATAGCACTTGTAATAGCACTGGTGATTGTTGTTTCCGGCTTCACCGTTTTCTACACCATAGAGAATGGAAGACAGGACCAGGGTTCCAGAACTCTTGTCGTCTACACCTATGACGGGTTCATGGCATCTGGAATCAACACATCGCATGCCCTGAGCGTAGTTTTTGGCACATTCGAGAAGAAGTACAACGTGAACCTGGAAGTGAAGAATGAGTCCAACCTGCTTCAGTTGCTCCTTGCTGAAAAGAGCAATCCGAAGGCTGACATAGTGATTGGGCTTGACAACATAAACGGGTTGACAGCTGTTTCAAACGGATTGCTGGTGAAATATGTTCCTCCAGCCGAGAAATACGTGAATTCAACCCTTCTCAGCGAGATGGGTTCCACGTCGGGTTACCTGACACCTTATGAATACTCCTACCTTGGAATCGATTACTACAAGCCATTCCTGCATAATCAGACTTTCCAGCCGTCCTTTGGAGACATCATCAACAACACCACCCTTGCATCCAACCTTCTCGTGGAGTACCCTCAATTTTCAGAGACAGGCCAGGAGTTCCTCCTATGGGAAATAGCCTACTATACCTACGTGTTACATGAGAACTGGACTAAATGGTGGACGTCCATGGCACCATACATGAAAGGACACATATATGACTCCTGGAGCAGTGCCTGGAGCCAGTATTCCACTGGGCCCGACACAAACCTCCTTGTCAGTTACCTGACTGATCCGGCATACAACAAGGTCTGGGGTTACAACAACACTACGGGTTCCACAGTCACGTTCCATGCAGGAAAAGCCTACGGCTGGAGATCGATCTACGGCCTGGGCATAGTCAACGGGAGCAGGAACCTGAACCTCGACAGGGAGTTCGTCAATTACTTCCTCAGCCCAACGGTCCAGAACGAAATCCCGAATAACGAGTTCATGTTTCCCGCAAACTCCACCGTGAGCCTGCCTGCTTCGTTCCGCTCTGTGCAGAACCAGGCGGACATATTGGCATTGAACCAGTACATGAGTTCATATACGGTTGAACAGAACCTGACCCAATGGGAGACTGAATGGCTGAACGTAATGGTATAATCACTGGAGGAAAACTACCGGCATGGGTATTCGTCTCCATGCCCACAATTTTCATACTTCTGGTCGCCGTATATCCATTCCTGGTGCTTGTGCATGGAAATTTCTCCCTTTCATTCTTTTCCGAAATCACCGGGAATTCCCCAACTGCGCAACTGGTAAGAAGGGGCATCTGGAACTCCATCACCCAGGGCGTATTGAGTGCACTCGCCTCTTTTGTCGTTGGACTTCCCCTCGGGATCTTCCTTGGCAGGTATGAGTTCAGGTTGAAGAGGGCGTTGAATTCACTCATACTGGTTCCATTCTTCCTGCCTTCCCTGATTGTGGTCTTTGCAGTTCTCTCCGGCTTCGGGAATGGATCAGCGGCAAGTTCAATACTTCCTTTCTCAGGCTACCTGTCAGGCGGGCTTCCAGGAATCCTTGTTGTGAATACCTTCTTCAACGCCCCCCTCGTAGCGTTCTTCACGAAGACTGCTGTTGAGAGGGCGGATGTATCCCTTGAGGAGGCTGCCTCCACCCTGAACTCCTCCACATTCAGGAGCTTTTATTCTCTTTGGGGAAGGGACGGAATAATCTCGGGACTCGGTGGCGCCATTCTCGCGTTCATATATTCATTCACGGGGTTTGCTGCCCCCCTGATTATCGGCGGAATAGGGTCATACACGCTGGATGCATGGATTTATTTCGAATACAGGACATACAACCTGCCGGCTGCGATATTCTTCTCCATAACGGAAGCGTTGATTCTCCTTATTCCTGCTGCAATATACCTCCTCTACTCGTCCCGCATGGTCAGGACAACCTCGACCGGAAACAGGGAGAGAAACGGAACACCATACCGGAGCCTCTTCTTTCTTGCAGGAATTGCATACGCAATACTATGGGTGGCAACAGAAGTTTACCTGCTTTCTTCACTGATCATAAACTCACTGGAGGTCCGTGGATCAAGCGTGCTGGGCCTGGATAACTACAGGTATCTTGTCTCCCGAGAGATCTCTTCCTCCATAGGAATATCCATTCAGGGAGCAGTCATGAACACCTTATTTTATGGCACGGTTACTGCGACCATGGTCACCGCCATAGGCATCGTCTGGGTGATAGGCAAGAGAAGGCTGGGAGGCGGAAAATTCCTGGCGTCAGAGAGTTTCCAGTACGTGCCGCTGGTTATCTCCGCGGTGATCATGGGATTCGCAATACTGGTGGTTTTCGGGATCAGTGCACCCGGAAACCTGATCTGGGTCCTCATTGTTGCTGCGCAGGCATCGGTCGCCATCCCTGTTGT
Organism: Thermoplasmata archaeon; assembly: GCA_021850745.1. Next base: position 4,695 of record JAJZKX010000027.1, on the reverse strand, counting down.
GCTGAGGATAATAGACAACGGGTTTGCCACCATCCCTGTATCACAGAGTGAGGCCTCAATGATCCTGAAAGGCATCCCTTCACTCGAGGTGGAACTCCCGCTGGCAAAATCCGCGTTCGCCACATCGCTAATGTTCGGTTTCGCCATAAGCATTGGAGAGTTCTCATCCACGAACCTTCTGGCATCAGGGTCGTTTATTCCGCTTACCGTGATGCTCTATTCCCTGCAGGGTATTAGGCTCTTCGGCCCCGCCTATGCAGTGGGCACGATCCTCCTGATCATCAGCATACTTGCATTTGTGATCATCCAGAAACTGGGGGAGAGATTCGTTGCCTTTCGTTGAGATAAGTGCGCTCGGGAAGTCCTATCCGGGTGGCTTCAGCCTGAGAGATATCGATATCGTCCTTGAAAGGGGGCAGATCCTGACGCTGATGGGACCAAGCGGGTCAGGCAAGACTTCCCTGTTGAGAAACATATGCGGACTCGATACTCCTGATTCGGGAAGCATCATGGTGGGCGGAACTGACATGACCCATTTGCCTGTGAGGCGGAGGAATATAGGCATGATCTTCCAGGACCTTGCGCTGTTTCCGCACATGACTGTCTACGACAACATTGCATATGGCCTGCGATCCATGAGAGTGCCGGAGAGAGAGGCCAGGGAAAGGGTGAGGGATCTCTCAGAAATGCTGGGCATACTTGATCTCCTCAACAGATACCCTTCCAGGATCTCCGGAGGACAGAGGCAGCGTGTGGCGGTTGCCAGATCCGTGGCACCCTCACCGACTCTTCTCCTGCTTGATGAGCCCATGAGTTCACTCGATTCCCAGTTGAGGGAGAATGTGAGAAGCGAAATCAAGTCCTTTGCGAAAAAGATAGGGCTGACCATGATTTACGTGACACACGACAGGAGGGAAGGGTTCTACATGGGAGACAAGGCAGGCCTCATGTTCAACGGTGTCCTTTCCACCTTGAGAAGTCCTGAGGACATCTTTTCCGCCCCTGAGGACGAGAAGTCTGCAAGATTCCTTGGATACAATGTCATGGAAGATGGCGGTGAAAGGTTCGCATTCTATCCGACCGACTTTGAGTTTTCAGACGCCGAACCACATTTGGAGGGAACCGTGATGTCGTCAGGGTTTGAAGGGGACATATACAGGATGCACGTCAGCATGCCAGACGGTAATTCTGTGCAGTTGTGGTTGCCAGGAAACAGGGCGGGTTCCGTTCCCGGGCAGGGAAGCAGGGTCTCCTTCAGCATAACCAGGAAGGAAAGGATCAGCGGTTTTCACAATTCAAAAGAATATTAGGCGGCATGCATGCGCATATCCCTGATCCCAATGAATATGATGATAACGAGCCTGATCGTAACTCCAGTGAGCTTTCCCATTCTGCCCGTATTTTCTTCAGGGCCCGTGCTAGTCCATAGCATGGAGGAGAGAGTAGGGAATGCCTCCTCTGCTTCATAGACAGGCACCTTTGCCCCATACTTCAAACTTGAGTTCCGCAGTTTGATTTTTTTGAGAATGCATGCTTAAGTGCTATCTTGCTGTCTTTTCTGAAGAATTTACGTCATCCCTGTCCGTGCACCATCAATGATTTTTTCCGGGTATGGAATGTTCATCTTATTGAGGAGATTTAGAACCTGTTCTGATTCAGACCTGATCATGATGATTCCTGATTGAAGACGAACCGGCAAACAGTTCAAAAGTCTTACAGCTCATTGATCGCAGCGTCTCCTCCTGTTCAGGAGACAGGTACTTGAATGCTGCTATCCCGTACAGCAGAACGGATCTCTATGAGAATTACAAACAGCTTGAGTTCCAGCAGTTTTCGCAGTATTCCCATAAGCCAGTACAGCTTCAACCGGTCACTTTACGGAATGGGTTACGGGAATTCCACTCTCCCACTCACATCGCTCAATGAGAGCTGCATGCCCCCATTTGCCCTGAATGTCCCGGTCACGTGGAACTTCGGATACTACAACAACCTTGAGAGTGGATACAGCCGGATTGGCTGAATTTCCACCTTGTTTTTCCATTCTTCATTTTAGCCTGTAAGCGGGATTCAGGGCAACAGTCCACTTCACTTCCGCATTCCTCTTCCCGACATGATCACGCTTCAGCTAATCTGGAGAACTAATCTCCAAACGGTTCTGCCAATGATTATATACAAACTTTGACTATGTGCCGGACTACGCAAAATGGAAAAAGGAGAATTACAACAGTTCAGATCGGAAGATTACCTCCCGTTTCTCGACGAGGTCATCTCAAGATGGTTCAACCAGAACTATTCCGAGATAACTGAGCCCCAGAGAAGGGCCATACCCCTGATACACCAGAAGAACAACGTTCTTGTTTCGAGCCCAACAGGCACGGGAAAGACACTCACCGGCTTCCTTTCCATTATCAACGAGCTCCTGACCCTTGCCAGGAATGACGAACTGGAGGACAACATTTACTGCGTTTATGTTAGCCCGCTGAAGGCACTTGCGAATGACATCGACAAGAACCTGAGGAAACCGCTTGATGGGATTTACAAGATCCTCAGGGATGAAGGACAGGACCTGAAGAAGATCACGCTTGGCGTTCGCTCCGGCGATACGCCGCAGAGCGAAAGGCAGAAGATGCTGAGGAAACCGCCAAATATACTCATAACGACTCCGGAATCACTCTCCCTCGCACTCTCTGCACCGAAGTTCAGGGAGAAGTTTGCCTCCGTTAGATGGGCAATAATAGACGAGATCCATGAGATATCGTCAACAAAGAGGGGCTCCCTGCTCTCCGTGAACCTTGAGAGGCTGGAAGCACTTTCCGGGAACCTGATCAGGATAGGCCTGTCCGCTACACAGGCACCCCTCGACCTCATTGCTGAGTACCTGTGCGGTTTCAAGGATGGGAAGCCAAGGCCCCATGAAATCATAGATGTTGATACCAAGAAATTCCTCGATCTGCGGACAGTGACACCGGTGAGTGACCTCACGCAGTACAGTTCAGAAGTCGCTAACAACATGATGTACGACGTGCTTGCCAGGTACATTGCTGAGCATGTGACAACGATCGTATTCACCAATACCAGGAGTTCAACTGAGCATGTCGCCATCAGGCTCAAGGCCAGAGGCGTTGAGAGTATCGAGGCACATCACTCGTCCCTCGGGAAGGAAACTCGCCACGAAGTGGAGAACAAGCTCAAGGATGGCGAACTCAAGTGTGTTATAACCTCCACCTCGCTGGAACTTGGGATCGATATTGGTTACGTGGACTTGGTTGTACAGATCGGGAGCCCGAAGTCTGTCTCAAAGGGACTGCAGAGGATCGGCAGGTCCGGCCATGGCATCCATGATCTCTCGATGGGCAGGTTCCTTGTCTTCGACCTGGACGACCTGATGGAATGTGCCGTCCTGACAAAGGCTGCTTATGACAAGGACATAGATCTTGTCAGGATACCGAGGAACCCGCTGGACGTGCTGGCACAGGTCATCGTGGGAATGTCTCTTGAAAAAACGTGGGATGCGGATGAGGCATACAGCGTCATTACGTCATCATTCACCTTCAATACTCTTTCCAGGGATGATTACCTTTCTTCCCTGGATTACCTGTCCGGCTCGCTTGATGCAGGCGGGATATACCCCAAGATCTGGTACGACAAGTCTGAGGGAAGATTCGGGAAGAAGAAGAGCACCCGGATGATATATTACATGAACATAGGAACGATTCCTGACGAGTCCGACTACAAGGTGATAAACGAGAGGGGGAAACACCTCGGCCAACTCAGCGAGAAGTTTGTGGAGAGGCTTAAGGCCGGTGATGTCTTTGTGCTTGGAGCCAGGACGTATCTATATATCAGGACAACAAGGAACAGGATTCTCGTGAAGGATGCAGTCGGGTTGCGCCCAACTGTTCCATCCTGGACGGGTGAGATGCTCCCGAGGAGCTACGATCTCGGAAGGCTGATCGGCAAATTCAGGCTGGAACTGTCCGGGAAACTTGCCCAGGGCGATGACGTCAGGAACTGGCTCATGGAGGATTACATGCTTGACGCGTCCGGTGCGGAAAGCATGCTCTCCTACATGAAGAACCAGTCAAAATTCGACATTCCCACAGACTCGCACCTGTATGTAGAGGGGTACACTGACGATTCGGGCAACTACAATATAATTTTCCATGTCCCTCTTGGGAGAAGGGTGAATGATGCGCTGTCACGTGCTTTTGCACAGGCAATGTCCAACAAGTACAACGTGAACCTGAGGATAACAGTGACAGATGACGGCTTCATGCTGACATCATCTGTAAGGATTCCCATCAGGGAGGGAATCAAGACAGTCAGCGAGGCCAACTTCGAGGACATGGTCCGGAGATCGATATGGAACACCGAGGTGTTCAAGCAGAGATTCCGCCACTGTGCGGCAAGATCCCTGATGGTACTCAGGAAATACAAGGGATATGACATATCCGTTGCCAGGCAGCAGTTGAGGAGTGACAAGGTGCTGAAGTACCTGGAGTCATTCCGCAATTTCCCGGTCCTGAAGGAGACTTTCCGCGAAATAATGGAGGAGATGATGGATGTCCCGTATGCCCGGGAATACGTGAAGGACGTGATAGACACCGGGAACTACACTATCCGCGAATATTCTCCCGAACCCAGCCCCTTCTCGCACGGGATAATACTTGCAGGAGTTTCGGACATAGTCCTCAT
>JAJZKX010000238.1 GCA_021850745.1 Thermoplasmata archaeon | reverse complement strand
TGAAAGTATTGAGTCGGCCATATTGAAGGACAATCTTGCAACCGCAGCTGTACTTTCCGGAAACAGGAATTTTGAGGCAAGGATCCACAGGAATGTCAGGGCCAACTATCTCATGTCTCCGCCCCTTGTGGTTGCATTTGCCCTCGCTGGAAAAGTTACCATAGACCTCAACAAAGAGCCACTTGGCAGGGGAAAGGACGGCAAAGACGTCTTCCTGAAGGACATCTGGCCTGAAAGCAATGAGATTGCCGAGGCAATGAAAGGATCAATCAGCAGGGAGATTTTCACGGAGAGGTACAGGAACATAGACAGCTACAATGAACAGTGGGCCAAACTTGAGGCACCAAGCGGCATGCAGTATGCATGGGATAAGGATAGCACCTACATCAGGAAAGCACCATTCTTCGAAAACTTCGACCCCAGTGAGATAATGGAGACTAAGGAACTCAAGGGGACAAGGCCTCTTCTTGTACTGGGGGATTCAATCACCACTGACCATATTTCCCCTGCCGGCTCATTCAGCAAGGACACACCGGCAGGAAAATACCTTATGGAGCACAAAGTCCAGCCAGTGGACTTCAATTCATACGGCTCAAGAAGGGGGAACCATGAGGTAATGATGAGAGGTACCTTCGCAAACAACAGGATAAGGAACAAGCTAGTCTCCAAGGAAGGGGGTTTTACTCTGCATCTTCCAGACGGCAAGGAAACCAGTGTCTACGACGGTGCCATGCAGTATATCAGAGAAAAGGTTCCAACAATTGTACTGGCAGGAGACCAGTACGGGACGGGCAGCTCCAGGGACTGGGCAGCCAAGGGGCCATATCTGCTTGGAGTCAAGGCAGTAGTTGCTGTGGGCTATGAGAGAATTCACAGAAGCAATCTTGTGGGCATGGGTGTCATACCACTCCAGTTCAAGAATGGAGAGAGCGCAGAAAGCCTGAAAATTGATTACGGCAAGCCAATGGACATTATCTTTGGCAACGGCATTAAAGCTTCAGGGAGAGCAACAATGAAGTTCACTGAGGCAGGATCAGGACAGCAGAAATCCACTGACCTGATCATAAGGGTGGATACCCCCGTTGAAGAGGAATATCTAAAAATAGGCGGAATCCTGCAGTTTGTTCTCAGAAGGCTCGTATCATGAAGGTTTTGTGCGAAATTTTTCGCACAACTTCTCCAACACAACCTTAATTTTTTTAAACACAAGAGATCACGGTATGCACAACTATGTACATAGCCGCACCACCTGGTACCAAGTTACTTGCTAAATACCTGCTTCCCACTGAGGAATACAATTTGCTGGAAGAGGTGGACTTCAATGTATACGGTGAAGAGAAATCCCTCACAATACTGCAGTTCATGAGGGACCTGAAATGGATTTACATATCATATGATGAAGGGGATAAGATAAGCCTCAAGCCAACAGAGACAGGAATAGAGATCTTCGAGAGGGGGCTTACGCCTGAGTACATGGAAAAGAGCGGTGACCTGGTGTCGCTGGTAAAGAGATACCTGGAAGGCTACCTCACACCAGGCAAGGAAATAATTGAGGAGACTCTGAAGCTATCAGAATTCTACCTCAAGTCAGGAAATTACAGTCGGGCCCTTGACCTCGGGTCAAATCTAATAGATCTGGGAAACAAGACATCAGACAAGCGATTGCTAGGAAGAGGGCATTATGTTTACGGGGCCATAAACCTCTATAAGATGGATCTGGAGTTCGCCAAGAACCACTTCGAGAAGGCAAAGTTCTTCGCGGAGAATGTTGATGACATCACAACAGTGGCTAAAACTGAGCTGGGGCTAGGATCCTACTTCGGATACAAGGGTGACATGAACAAGTCCATGGAGATGTTTGAACACGCGCTCCTGCTATTCCAGGAGGTTGTCGATGAATCCGGCATGAACCAGGTGAAGATGAATGAAGCATTCACGCTGGCAAAAATGGGCAATATCAAGGAATTTTTTTCGCTGAATCACCAGGCCATTGACTATTTCAACACAGTCACAGACAGTTATCACCTGCAATGGTGCTACCAGAACGAATCCGCGGTCCTGCTCTCCTTGGGAAATTATGACGCAGCCATTGATGCAGTGGTTGAGGCGCACAATCTTGCCAGGGAGACCGGCAACGACATGATTGAGAACAGGTCTGGACTCAGCATCGCCCTGATCTACCTCTACACCATGAGGCCCGGCGATGCCTACGAATACATAGACACGGCCATGAATTTCTTCAGGAAGAATTTCGACACCAACGGCCTTGCCACATGCTACGAAATGTACATGCTTTATGACATCGCCACAAAGAACCTTGCAGCAGCTGATGTGAACCTGGAAAAGTCAAGGCAGAACTTCATGGTGAAGAAACAGACAAACTACATCATAGACTGCTACGCGCACTATGTGAAACTATTGAAGATATACCGATACCAGCCTAACATCATTGAGAAGAAGACAAAGGAATTCCTGGAATTATCAAACAAGTTGGGGTTAAAAGAATTATATTTACAA
>JAJZKX010000026.1 GCA_021850745.1 Thermoplasmata archaeon | reverse complement strand
GTAGAACCATATCCAGAAGCTGAATGTAAACGCCCACATCACAGCCATTGGGGGGGTTATGAGTTCAAACGCAATGAGATGAAGCCCCTCAAGCAGGAGTATCACGAGCATTATGTTCTGGGTTGCCATGCTGCTCCAGAATATAACTGAATAGATCAGAAGAAGCCTGTATTTCCATGGAAGCGGTCCGTAAACTCCAAGGTTTGTCAGGTCCACCAGCCATCTTCTTCTCTGTTTAAGCATATCCCTGACATTTGAAGGTGATGCGCCGTAGGTGAACGCCGGGAGAAAGGAGGATTTTCCAGGATATTTTTCCGAGAAACGCAGGCCGAAGCAACTGTCATCCGAAATGGGGCGGTTTCCGCTGTCCCATCCTATACTGCTCTCAACATCAGACCTGACCAGGAGGTTCTCTCCATGGAGGCCAACAAGTGGGGTCTTGAGAAGAGCCGTGAAAAAGTAGAACCTTGTGAGATCATCAGTAGGTCTCATTGAATCAGCAAATTTAGGTATTATTGATTTTGAAAGATGGTGCGGGAATGCAAGGACGCCCTGTGCAATGTAATACTCATGCCCCTTGAACTTTATGTGCTCGGCAATTGCTGCCACGGTATCTTCCCCTATGGAAGCGTCATCGTCCAGATGGAATATCCAGATGGCATCACTGTTCTCGCCCCTTGCAATATGGTATTCAGTTGCGTACTGCAGCGCCCTCGACTTATTCAGCGATCTGCTCTCTGTTTGATATTCTTTGGGGACAACAATCAGGTTGAAATTTGGCAGTGATCCATATTTTTCAGCGATAGCATCCCGTGCCTCAGACCACTCCTCTGTGACCAGGTCGATGCGCCAGTTGTCCAGGTTTCTTGGGGCAAACTTTACGATTGAATCCACAACCCTTGACAGGGCCGGGATTACGTCCTCACTGGCAATTGTAGGTATCTCGAAAATTACCAGGTTAGGTACTCTTCCCTTGAAATCAGACATCCTGAAGCTCCTGCTTCTGAGTGCCCCTATGAAACTCATCAGTATGATGGGCAGACCGAAGGACCACGAGAGGGTGGCGTAGATGGTGAACAGGTTCCAGGTATTGCTGACGTGAAGTATGACAAATGACAGCACACTAAAGAATACGGCGGCCAGGAGCCAGAGACTCACGCCAAGCCTTGGGCCAAGTTGCTTTATTTCTCTGTCATTGTGGAACATTTGTCGTGTTCACATACAATTAACGGATATAATATTGATCACTGCCATGATAGTTTAGTAAACGAAGTTAATTCACGAGATATTCAAAACAGAAAAAGTTTCCAAATCTGTGAACTACGGTACTGGCAATATGTGTCAGAAGTGTTCAGCAAAGTTATTATCCTGATAAATATCGTCACCTGACAGTAAATGGAACTGAATGAAATCCAGGAAAGATTGCAGGAGGGAAAGATACTTATTATTGATACAAGGGGCGGCAGCGATTACATGGCATCTCATATTCCGGGCTCCGTGAGCGTTCCCTTCAGCCCATACTCATGGGCAAGGGCAATCAGGAACTGGCTGAATGGACAATCACCTGATATTGTGCTGGTCGCTCCCAATGCAGAGACAGGTTCCCGGGGTGCACAGGAGCTTGCTTCTGTGGGCCTTAAGGTTGTTCACGTTATGCAGGACGGGCTGGAGAGCTGGAAATCATCTGGGCTTGCTATGGCATCTGTTGAGGAGATCACTCCAGAAGAGCTGAGTTCCAGACTGGACGAATACGCAATCCTGGACGTCAGGGAACCATTTGAGTGGAACATGGGCACAATCAGCAACAGTCTGAAGATACCCATGAATGAGGTGCCGGAGAAGCTTGGCGACCTCCGGAAAGACAGGAAATACGCAGTCATATGTGCCCACGGAAACAGGAGCGAGGTGGTATCTGTTTATCTGGCAGACAACGGCTTCAAGGTTGCAAACGTCCTTGGCGGCATGCAGAGATGGGTCGCCGAATCGCTCCCGCTGGATGAAAGCTACTGAATTGCAATGATTACATCCTGGTAAGCTGATTTCCCCGGATAATCTATATTAACCCTGAAGTATATGGTGTAGAGAAATGGAGAACATCTCTCTGGCGGATATCAAATGGGACGAAGTCTCTGACGGCAAACTGGGAATTTTACAGAGCGTGATAAATTCCATGGGCAGCGGCATGATCAAGTTCCTGAAGTTCAAGCCAGGCGCCGTTTATCCAATGCATTATCACAGGGACAGGTTTGAGTGGGTTTATGTGGTGGAAGGCACAATCGAAACAGAGATTGATGGTGGAAGGAAGACTATGAAGAAAGGGGATTTCCACTCTTTTCCCGTCATGGTCAAGCATTCCCTGGTAGCCGGAAAATCAGGCGCCACTGTCATAGTATGTGCCCTTCTCTGCAGAAGCGACACGAAGATGCCTGAAACAGGCGTCAGCTGACTGGAGTCAGCCATTTTCTGTATTCCTGCAGCTTGCCTGTGACAGCGTCAAAGTACGTTTTCTGCAACCTTGAGGTTATGGTTCCCTTTTTTCCGTTACCCACAGGAACACCGTCCACGTTAACCACTGGCGTGATTTCCGCTGCGGTTCCGCAGAAGAATGCTTCGTCAGCAGTGTAGAGTTCTTCCCTGTGGACCTCTCTCTCCTCGGTCCCGAGGCCAAGATTCCCGGCAATTTCAATAACTGAACTCCTGGTGATGCCCAGCAGGATGTCAGATTCCACACCGGGTGTGAGAAGATGCCCGTTCCTCACAAGGAAAATGTTCTCTCCAGGCCCTTCTGCAACATAGCCCTTTGAGGAGAGCAGTATGACCTCATCGAAATCGGTGCCTTCCACATCCATTGAGGCTATGATGGAATTGAGGTAGTTTCCGCTGGCCTTGGCCTGAACAGGAAGGATATCAGAATTTATTCGCCTCCATGAGGATACGCGGCATTTCACACCTTCGGACAATTTGTCTCCGAAATACTGCCCGAATGGAACTGCAGCAACGGCAACGCTAACTCTCTTTCCCCTGGTTGACAGCGATATGTCATCGCTGGCATAATAGGCAAATGGGCGGATATAGCATGCCTTAAGGGCATTTTCCCTCACGACCTCGATGATGGCTTCCTCCAGATCACCTGCAGAAAAGCCCAGATTCATGTGGTAAACACGTGCCGTGTCAAGGAACCTTCTTACATGATCACCGAGCCTGAAAATAGAAGCAATTCCAGAATTCTCATAGGCCCTTATGCCCTCAAATATCCCGGTACCGTACTGCAGGGAATGCGTCAGGATTGGTACCCTTGCGCTGTCATAATCAACAATTTTCCCGTCTAGCCACACCTTTCCCGGCATTTTTCTCACACGGATCAGATAGAAATTGTTTATAATCCCTTGTATTCACAATTCATTTCCGACGTCGGTCACACCGGAAAAGATTTTATGGGCACCATGCGTTATTCCATTACCTGATGGTGCAAGGAAATGGTGGAAAGCACAGTTACTGGTGAGGAAGGCTGGCTGGGCGGAATACGTTCAATCTATTCCATCCTCCACGATGCTGAATCCCATAACACAAGTTTCCCCATAATAATTTACCACGGAAAACATGTCACTTATCACAGCCTGCTGTCAATGGCTGATTCCATGGCAGAAACACTCAGGAAGAAGTTCTCAGTGAAGAAAGGAGACAGGATAGGGATCGCCCTGCCCCTGTCTCCCCAGTTCATGGTGACATTCTTTGCTGCAATGAAGATAGGTGCCGTTGCAGTTCCCATGGATCATCTCCTCACCACCTGGGAAATGGACAACGTCATACATTTCACCGGCATCAGAGTCCTGGTGGCAGTCTATACCGCCGATATAACAGTGAAGCAGGAAAGCGGAATATCCGGCATAATACTTACAAGACTGCAGGAATTCCTGCCGTTTGAGAAGGCTGTTTCTGTCACGGCAGGGCAGATTGCCAAATCCGTGAAGCTTTCCACCACAGGTGTTTCCACTGCATGGTTCAGCGAAATGATATTTGAGCCCAGGGGCGAGGAGGAGCAGGTGGATCTGGAGGCGGACCCGGCGGTAATGTTTGTCTTCCCGTCCATAGATGGTGACCTGAGGGGCATATCTTACAGTGGTTCAAATCTCCTGAACTCCATAGCCGGCATGAGGGAAAATCTCAGGATACCAAAGAGAAGATTCAGGATTGCATCATCCACACCCGTATTTTCTCCTTCGGGCTTCCAGTTATCGGTAATGCTTCCTGCCGTTCTGGGTGGAACAGTTATATGCGCATACGAAAGGAATGATTATGAAAGGCTGGCAAGGCTGTGTAGCCTCTTTGACTGCGACTATGTCTGCGGCATGCCTAACGATATATACTCAATGGCTGATGAAAACGTTCCGCTGCAGGGATCAAAGAGCCTCAAGGGAGCTCTTTGCCCCTCATATCTCATGAACGACGAGATCAGATCAATGTTCCAGGAGAAATTCAAGGTTCCGGTGCTTGAGTATTACGATGTGCCGGAGATGACCGGCATCACCCACATGCAGCCTGCAGACAGGAACGAAATAAGGCAGGGAAGCGTTGGGCGGCCTCTCAGGGGAGTCACACAGAAAATAGTGGATGAGGCCACGGGGGAAGACCTGGAACACGGCAAGGTCGGCCTTCTCCTTCTTGGGGGCAATCAGATAACCAGGGGATATTTTCCGGCAGAAGGCACTGAAGGAAATTTTTCCGGCAATATGCTCAAGACAGGAGACATGGCAAGGATAGATGAGGACGGTTACCTTTACGTAACGGATTATCACAGGGAATTTCTCATATCCAGGGATGTCATCGTAAGTCCGGTTGAGATTGAGAAATTTCTTTCACAGGTCGAAGGGGTATCTGAGGCCGCAGTTATCGGCCTTGAGACAGGACAGGGAGACCAGAAAATAGTTGCTGTGGTGGTTCCTGCCAGGGAAAAAGAGGTTTCAATCGACAGGCTCAGGGAAGCATGTGAAAGCAGGCTTTCAAAAGAAAAGGTTCCGGCAGAGTTCCATCTCAGGGATTCCATGCCGAAGAGCATGAGCGGAAGAACCCTGAAGAGGATACTCATAGAGGAACAGACATCGAAGAAATAGAAGAAGTCATGAAAAAATCCCTGAAAAGTTTTTCTACAACGTTTCCTAACCATGCTCATGAACGGAAGCGGATCGACCAGGATAGCAGTAACAGTAATTGCTGTTGCCATGGCTTTTCTCATGGTCAACTCCGCTTTCCAGCAGCATGATGCAATTTCTGCATCGCCTTTGCCTGCTGTTTCACCCGTTTCAGATTCAATTCAGGCACTTGCGGATGTCCCGTTCCTGGGCAAGGTTGTGAACGGGTCCTCGCCATACACGGGAACGGAGCAGATAGTGGTGATCCTGAACTACAGCAATGAGAGCAGGCTGCAGTCCTTCCTCCATAATCTTTCAGATCCTTCCAGCCCCCAGTATCGCCATTTCATGACTGCGGACCAGTTTTACGCAAATTTCTCGCCATCTGCAGCTGAATATGACAGGGCCGTTGCTTACTTCAGGTCTGCCGGAATGGTGAATATAACAACATTCCAGGGCAGGAACACCATCGCAATGTCAGGAAGCAGTCAGGCCATCAGGAACGCATTCCACACGTACCTGGTGGGCACTTATGAGAACGGTACAATGGTCGCGGGCCCCTCCTCGAATCCCCGGCTTCCACAGTGGCTGTCCTCTCAGGTTTATGACATAGTGGGGCTCGGCACATCTCCACAGCTTTCCTTCAGCATGAAAGTGGAAGGTGAGCTGAAACAGCTTGAGACTGCCAGAGCGGACACCACAGGGGGGTATCCTAAGGTTGGGTTTCTCAGAAACGGTGCTGAGGCACTCTACGGAACATACATGCAGGTGGCATACAACGAAACCCAGTTATTCGGCAGCCATTATGACAGAGGCGAGGTAATAGCCACCCTCCTCTGGTCAGGTAACTATACAAACAGCAGGGGTAGCATCGTTTATACGGCCCCTTTCAATCCATCCGATATAACCCAATACTTCAATTATTCATACCCTAAGTATCCCAACGGGACATATTCTGAGCCATTCCCAACGGTTACAGGCGTACCCATAGACAACGCCCCTGCACCAGGTGTTTCAGCCGAGAAAGACACCTCGGGAGCAACCATCGAGAATACTCTTGATCTTGAGATGGCTGGAAGTCTTGCACCCGGGGCGCAGATATACAACATATACGGCCCTCAGGCAAGCACAACCGATCTGACGCAGGCCTTTGCCACTGCACTGAATTTCCAGAACCTCACGGTTATTTCCAATTCCTGGGGTGGGTCCGACGGGACTGATTCCACATGGAACACATATCTGCAGGAGGCTCAGGCTCGGGGCATAACGGTTCTGGCCAGCAGCGGAGATTCGGCAGATAATACAAGCAGCCCGAAATATGCAGGCCCGCCCGACATGGTGCAGTTCCCCTCCTCCATTGGTTACAATACCTTCGGGGTAACGGCGGTGGGAGGCACAAACGTCACAATAAACATTACAACGCTGAAGGTTGAGCAACAGGGTGCATGGTACATGCCATCTCCCGGCAACACTGTTGGTACCACAGGAGGAATAAGTACAGTTTACAGTGAACCATCCTGGCAGATAAACTCATCCGCTAACTCTGTCCTGAATGGGAAGGGAAGAGGTGTGCCTGATATATCTGCCCTTGCCAACAACACGTTGATATATTATTCCAACACAACTGTGAGCGGACTGTTCGTTGTCTCGGGAACCAGCGTTTCCTCCCCTGTTGAGGCCGGAATCATTGCAACAATGGATGCGTATCTCAACGCCAGTGCAGAGGCTCCACTGGGGTTCGTAGACCCTCTGATATACAAGCTTGGAACCGGTCAGTACGATCCTGCATTCCTGAAGGAATCCCGCCTCTCCAGATCGCCGTTCTTCAATGTATCATACGGCAGAAACAGCCTGTACAACGTGACACCGGGCTATAATCTTGCCACGGGCTGGGGATCAATAAATGCATACAATTTCATACAGGACAGCAACATCAAAAGATATAACGTGTCATTTGTTGAGACAGGCCTCAAAGCCGGAACAGGCTGGTCTGTCCGCATTGTGGGCAGATCGTTTCTCTCAGGCACTGACAGCAGATACGTCAACCTGAGCCTCCCCAACGGGACGTTCCAGTACGAGATACCTCATGTTGGCAGCATGGTGGGAATCCCGCCGCAATCATCGGTAAATGTTTCCGGTAAAAACGTAACGGTCAATATCATCTTCAAATATGGGTATGTGGTAAATTTCACTCAGTCAGGGCTTCCGGCAAATGATACATGGGAACTTAACGCGTGGAATTACAGCCGCCAGTATTCAGGCTACAGCGCGGAACTGTATTTTCCCAACGGGTCATATAATTATACAGGAATGCCTGCTGATCCGAATTACTACGGTCAGTCCGGGAATTTCACCGTCAGTGGCAAGGCAGTTAACATTTTCATGAAATTCCGGCACGGGCAGTTCAATGTCTCGTTCATAGAGCAGGGTCTCCCCATCAACCAGGAATGGAGGGTAATGGCCCAGAACAGCACTTCAAACCAGACACTATCAGGAACAACAGACAATATAACCTTCTACCTGTACGGCGGGCAGTACACGTTCTACCTTTACCCATCCGGCTATGATGCACCCAATATATCCGCGGTGTCACTGAACACCAACGGCCAGAACCAGACTGTATACGTGAACTACAGCTATGGCTATTTTGTGACGTTCAGGGAAACCGGCCTCTCTTCCGGGACATTATGGGGAATTTCTTTCCACGGGCTTACAAACATGACTACAGGCCAGACCTTGATTTTCGAGGTTCCAAACGGCACCTACAGGTATGACGTGCGTGGCAGCACAACTCCAAACGGCCCATCCTCAGGCTATGTTAATATCTCTGGAAGCAACCAGACTGTTGTCATCAGCTACCAGGCACCGAAATCATTCTTCCAGACTGAGGTGCTGTACCTTGTGCTGCTTTTCTTTGGAATAGTGCTGCTGGTAAGCGGTGTATCCCTCATAAGGAGGAAACACTGATCCCTGTCATTTGGGACATTCCGTGCCGTTCATATGCCATATGGGGATAAAGGATCAAAAGACCGCAATGAATTACAAGGAGCCTGAAAAGAAACTGATTCTGGACACATCCGCCATTCTTTCACGCAGGGTGAGCCTTATGGATGGGAACGTGGCCACAACTCCATCTGTGCTGGACGAGATAAGGCTGGGGAAGATCGCAAGATACACTGGTTTCAGCAGTGACATCATGGATATAGTGACACCAGGAAAGGAAAGTCTCTGTGCCGCCAGGAAAGCAGCGGAGGAAACCGGCGATCTTCACGAACTCAGCAGCACTGACCTGGATGTGATTGCCCTGTGCCTTGATCTTAATGGCATACTTGTGACAGATGACTATGCCATGCAGAACGTGGCAAGCAGGCTTGGCCTTGAGTTCATGGGAGCCGACCTGAAGCCCATTGACAGGGATATAAAGTGGCAATACCGCTGCACGGGATGCGGAAAAATATTCCAGCAGCACGTTGAGATATGCCCGGTTTGCGGTCACCAGACAAAGAGGGCGGTAAGGTCTTATAAAAAGCGCCAATAGTGATTCATGATCGATATATCATTGCCACTGGACTGGAACCTGATCACATATCCCGGGGATGCAAGGTACGAGCATTACGACTACATGACCCATGAGAAAAATGGTGTTCACATAACGAGGGTCATAATGGAAACCCATTCCGGCACCCACATAGATGCGCCGTTCCACGCGCTGCCAAACGGGGGAACAATGTCATCAATACCACTGGAACACCTTAACGGGCCTGCTACTGTGGTGGAAGTTGAGGGGAATGCCATAAACGCTGAGGACATTCCAGGCACAGTGGAGAAGAGAGTATTGTTCAAGACAAAGAATTCAGGGCTTTATGACAGTTTCCATGAGGATTTCTGCTACATTTCAGAGAGTGCAGGAAAAAGGCTTGTTGAACTTGGCGTGGAAACTGTAGGGATTGACTACCTGTCCATTGAGCAGTTTGGAACCAAGGGAATGAAGGTGCACAAGATACTGCTGGAGAAGGGTATAGCCATAATCGAGGGGCTGATGCTGAAGGGCGTGAAGCCAGGCAGATACGATCTCATGTGCCTACCAATCAGGATCGACACAGACGGGGCTCCCTGCAGGGCGGTATTGAAGTGAGTCACCGCCTTACGGTCACAGCACAAATCATATTTATAGTGTAAGTGAATTTTGCACCATGAAAGTTCTGGTTCTTGCAAAGCAGATACCGGATGTGAACAGCATCAGGTTCGATCCAGCCACAAACAGGATTGTCAGGGAAAATGTCTCTCTCTCAATGAATTCATTTGACAGGAAGGCCGTTGAAGAGGCAATCAGGATGAAGGAGAAATACGGCTTCCACACCGTGGTCGTAAGCATGGGACCGCCGCAGGCAGCGGATATCATGAACGAATCCCTGAGGATGGGCATAGACGAGGCCTATCTCATAACGGACAGGAAATTCGGGGGATCAGATACGCTTGCAACGTCCAGGATACTTGCAGGTTTTGCTGAAAAGATAAAGCCGGATATAATCCTTGCAGGCAGGTATTCGCTTGACGGCGAAACTTCCCAGGTGCCGCCTGAGGTCGCAACAATGCTGGGATACAGCTTCAGGTCATCAGTCTCAAAAATCGACATTGATACTGCGTCAAATACACTAACTGTGGATCAGGACCGTGAGAATGGAGTTGAGAGGTACCGGCTCAAGATTCCGGCAGTGCTCTCCGTCAGTGAAAAAATAAACAGGGCAAGGGCGGTGAAGCCAGAGGTTCCAGACATGAAAGATCGGATCGTCATGGTGGATTCCGCTTGGCTGGGACTTGACATAGATGGAAAGGAATTCAGTCCCACTGTGGTGACTGGCACACAGCCTATGGAGAGTTCCAGGAAGGTTGCAATGCTTGACTTCGGGGATGGAGTTTACGGCAGGATCATGGAACTCATGAAATGGGCGAGATCACCAGGGTCAGAAGATAACATGGAATTCCATATGCCGCCATATGTTAATGGCAATCCTGTGGTGCTGGGGGTGGCAGTGGGCGATCCGCAGACGGCAATGGAAATAGCGTCACGCGTCTCGCAGCTGGCCCTGCAGCATCCCCTGAATGTTGCAATGATAGGGAACATTCCTGCAGATAAATTGAGTGGAATTGCCTGCCATGATCTCTATTATGTGGATTCACAGGACTACATGTCCCTGGCAGAATCAATCCTTGATTTCATAGGGCAGCACGAACCTGCATACGTTGTGTTCCCGTCCAATTCCGATGGAAGGGATGTGGCTTCCGTTGTTGCGGCAAAACTTGGACTGGGCCTCACGGCAGATTGCGTGGACCTGCAGGTTGAAGACGGGAGGCTCATACAGTACAAGCCCGCCTTTGGAGGCAGCATAATCGCAAGCATCTACTCAAGGAAAGCTCCAGCAATGGCTACGGTTAGGCCCGGAATGTTCAAAAGAGTAATATCCATGGAAAAACCCAGAATCCATGAGTTTCCGGCAGGAAAGGAGTCAGGGCAGGAGCTCCTTGATACCATACCCGTGCCATCAGATTACAGGCCGCTCAATTCAAGTGATGCAGTAATAGGCATCGGAAGAGGCATAAAGAAGCGTGATACAGTCAGGGAGGTTCTGAAACTTGCAGATGCGCTGAATGCATCAGTTGGGGCAACAAGGCCAATGGTAGACATGAATTTCATTCCCAGGCAGCAGCAGGTTGGACTCACAGGAATGTCCATCTCGCCCGCCTTCTATATTGCCCTTGGCATATCGGGCCAGGCAAATCATGTGGTAGGAATAAGGTACGCAGGGAAAGTCCTTGCAGTGAACAGCGATCCTGCTGCAGAGATATTCAAATATTCAGATTACGGCATAGTCTGTGATGTGAGCGAGTTCATAGAAGGCTTCATGAGCTATCTGGGTAAGAATTCTGGGAAAAAATGATCAGGGCTTCTGGAACACGAACACATACTCATGCTTGAAGACGTAGAATCCTGACTTGAGCGCCCTGTATCTCCAGAGGTTTTCGCTGCTTCTCTTGCCCCGGGTGTTCTGGATGTCCTTCACAATTATTCCCTTGATCTTCATATTCAGGGAGGCTACGGCATCCATGCACCTGAATCCAAGTGGTACTATCTCTCCGTCTCGGTACGCATCGCCAATGACCAGGCCCATATAGCCTCCACTTTTCAGCACGTCAATGGACTTTTTCACTATCTGCGTGAACCGGGACATGAAGCTCTCCATGTCCGGGGAGGTACTGAGATCGCCCTGATCATCTGAAAACCTTATTATATCCCAGTAAGGGGGATGCAGCAGCACCATGTCGAAGCTGGATAGCCCATTCCTTTCCATTACTGGCACCAGATCAACAGTGTAGGAATCTCCCAGAATTATCTCCGCCCTTGTTCCGTCGTGAGGCAGTGATTGCACAGCCTCTCTGGTCCTTGAATACACCTCAGGGTTTATCTCTATTCCAACAGAATTCCTTCCCATTCTGATGGCCTCAATTAGCGTAGTTCCTGATCCGCAGAACGGATCAAGGATCCAGTCAGAAGTTCTGGTATACCTCATCATCAGCTGATGTGGAATCTGCGGGACAAAATTTCCCCAGTACCATCCCTTGTGGCCTGCCTCCCGATCACGCTTCCCAAGAATCCAGAGGCTGTCTGTTCTGATCTCGTCGTAGGCCTTCCACAGATTTATGTTGAACTCCAGTGAACTGGCACTTCCGGAACTGCCAATGTCTCTTATGACGGATCTTACGTAATAATGTGCTCGGTCGATCCCCCTGGAACCAAGAATCCTGTGCATATGGTCAAGAATGACTGACTTCAACGGCTCCGGAATATCGTCAGCAAGCTGGACGGCATTAGCGGTTTTTTCCTTGATCTTATTGAGATCACCTTCTGCAAGAAGGTTTTCACAGAGAAAATGCAGTCTTTTTAGAGGTTCTGCAGTGATATTTTCAGAAGTTATGGACATTTGAGGCTTGTAAGTTATTGAACATAAAATTTTAACATTTGCACATATGCAGAAATTTGCCTCCAGAATTTTCCTGAATTGAAGGAGTGAAGATCAAATGATCCTGTCTCCCCGCCCTGAAATACGTGACCGGGTACAACAGCTTCAGTCAGAGCTCCACCATTATCTGGCCGTTCTCCA
>JAJZKX010000025.1 GCA_021850745.1 Thermoplasmata archaeon | reverse complement strand
GAAAGAACATATTATTGGAAGGAATAAAGAATAAGGTTTAGTTCCCTATTTTTTTTTATTGCGTTGACATAAAATAGTAAGGTTACTTAATAGAAAATGACATTGTTAGATTCCAGTTGATATATACCTGTGATACCAGCAGGAAGTTCGTAACAATCCTTCCCTTTTTTTAACATTTGCGAACTGGAATTCCGCTTTCGCAAGATGGGGGATGAGAGCCAGTGTAAACCTATTATTTCTCCATGGATATCCCTATGTCCGCTGGCAGACAGAAGTGAAAGTGGTCAGATCGCATATTACTTCATGAGTGCCTGCATCCGTAAAGTCAGATGACTTAGCATGAAGGACAGAGTAACTTCGGGCCGAGGGGAATTCAAGCCCATGGAGATTTCGCCAGCAACCTTTAAAGTGGGAAACTCCCTACAAAACTGGGAGAGGAGGTCACATCTGTTCTCAAACAACCATGGCTTGACGGAAAAATGTTGTCCCGTCTTATCAGATGTTTTCTCCGCCTCATTTTCATTGAGATAGAGGAATATCTCATTCTTATTCCTCTTGAGGAATTTAAGGAATCTATATATGATCTTATCTTCTCCATACATATCCCTCATTATTGTCAATATGTAGTCTATGATCCCCGATTCATTCTTTCCCTCCGGTCTCCCCCTCCAAAATAGTGAAACACTAACCATGGTCTGAAAGAATAGAATTGAAGAAATAGCCCAACGCCAAATAAAATATTTATAACCATATAGATTCCTGTTCCAATGCAATACAACATTCAGGAACTGAAGAGGTTGAATGCCAAAAGAAAAATCCTCTTATATCCGGCTCTTTTCTTTGTTATTTCTGGAGTTTTCATCCTTTTTTATACACTGATTAAACAGGTAAACTACTCATATTCATTCGGGAACATTCACGGTGTGGCCCAGGAACCATTGCTAGCTACTAATGAACTTCTTTACATGGGTACGTATTTTTTATTGACCAGCATAGGTTTTGCTTGCATGATTTTGAGAAGAAGTTATCTGGTCAAATTGATAGAGCAATATTCAGGGAAGAAAATAAGAGATTTTAGCCCTAATGAATTTGTGAACGTAAGAAGACAGATCAATCAAGTGATAGAAGGAGAAATACAACCTGATATCGACTTTCAATGAGCTTTAGGTGATACTCAAAGCAGAATTGTCGGAAATCCAAGATAATGGTAGAAGAAAATCATGGCAAGAGCCATCGGTATAACGATCAGGGCTAGATAAATGAAGATGGAAAGGTAATAAACTTTCATGGAGTTTTTTATATCTTTCAATTGCGGAGGGAACCCACCATCATTCATGACATACTCGCCAAAATGCTCTATCTTTATGTTTAATGCCGTTGCCATTGAAGCCACGACCACCCCGTTTGCTCTCTCAGAGGCCATTCTTGCTGCCTTCATAGGCGAGATTCTTCCGACATTAAGGTTAAGAAGGAAAACTGAGGCAATCAGCATTGCAGATGCGATTCCAGATGCAGCCCAATTTAAGAACGAACTTGCATAGGATGAAAATTTTCCAAGCTGGATTTCCTTAAATGATTCCCCCCTGCTTGCATCCCTGCTTGAACATATTACCCTATACAATATGGCTCCTGGAAGTCCAAAGAAGATGAAATAAAAAAGCGGGCCGACTATTCCCTCCATGAATTCCTTTCCGATTACCTCTATAATTCTTGAATTCAATGTCACCGAATCAGATTCGGTAATGCCTGAACCAGCTATGAGGGAAAGAGCCACCTGTGCCCCTTCTATGTCATTGTTTTCCAAATAATTTATGACGGGTTTGAGTTTTGCCCCAACAGAAGTTATCCTGAAGGTAGATGTCAGTATGAGTGCGTACAGAAATACTATTATTGTGTCGGTATAGATTTCATAGTCAAGATTCAATATTATAATAGCGGGAATAATGATGATGAGAGATGTCAGCAGGACAATTACAAATCCCAGGGAAAACCTTCCCTTACCCTTGGAGAGTTTCCTGTAAAACCACGAAGATATCCTTCCGGAAACATCACGAATGTTTATGAATGCTCTGGGCTCGCCAAACAGAATATCTATAGTTATTGCCAGAAGGAAACCTTCAGCCGGCAGGAGTATGTAAGAGTAAGTCATTCCTCATTGCCATAGAATAAAGTTACTTTTATTGTTTTCCATATCTATGACATATCATTCGGATGTTATTCTTCTACACCACCGTATAGACTTGAAAGATTAATATTGTAGATGATGTTATTATCGCCATGGTGACTAAGCGAACGATTATTTCCTTGATCATTGCCATTGTGGTTATTGGCTCAACATCCTATATATCTACCTCACTGAATGTTTTGAATCCTTCCACTGGTGCGTACAAAAGCATTGATGGCATAAATTTTACATCAGGAACAGTGAATCTCCCCGGACTTAATTCTCCAGTGAATGTAACGATAGACAGTTCTGGTATGGCGCACATAGCTGCAAGAAGCAACCACGATCTATTTTTTGCCCAAGGATATTATTCTGCCAGCCAGAGGCTCTTCCAGATGGAGCTTCAGGCTACATTAGCAGCAGGAAACCTGAGCAAGGTCATAGGCCAGCAGGGTTTATCTTCAGATATGACAATGAGACTCATTGGGCTAAACCGTTATGCGTATCGGCTTGAGAACGATTTAAGAAATAATTACTCAACTTACTATGGTTATCTTCAGGATTATACCAGCGGAGTTAATGCGTTTATTAACCAGAGTTCCAATGTGAATCAGATCCTTGGATTTACCCTCCTGGGAATAAAGCCTTTTATGTGGACACCATATGATTCACTTGTCTGGCAGCAATATATGGCATGGTCGCTGGCAACCGGTTCAAGCTCCGTTCTCCAGTCCGATCTATTTTACAATGCAATGGGATACCAGAATTATTCATTGCTTTTCCCTTACTACCCCTACTACACGCAAAACGTCACGATGATACCGGGTGATGGCACCGTGAATGGATATAATTTATCAGATCAGGGGATCAACTCATCCTATTTCTGGAAACAGAATTTCTTCAGTCAGTGGAGCACTGGCATTAATACTTCCCTGCTCAGTTCACTGAATAATCTCATAAAGAGTGCCTATAAGAATATCGCTGATCCATATATCCTCCCGGGTTCCCATGAACTTGGAAGCCCGGTTGGAAGCAACAGCTGGATCATAACTGCAAACTACTCTTCCCTGAACGCTCCGATGATGGCCAATGATCCTCATTTGCCCTTGCTGGCACCTTCCCTCTGGATTCCGTTCCAGCTTTCAGATCCCCAGATGAATGTCACGGGATGGGGACTTGCAGGCCTCCCCGGTATTTTGATTGGACACACAAGCACAACCTCGTTTGGCCTTACAACGCCTGAAGGAAACACTGCCAATGATTATCTCGAAATATTGAATGGCAACTCCTATCTTTACAATGGGTCGTATCATCCAATGAATGCAACCACCTACACCCTGCTGAATAAGCAATATACAGTATATTCCACAAATAATGGTCCATTGATAGCGAGAAGTGGCTCTTTTGGGATAAGCATGAACTGGAATGCAAGGACTCCCAGCCTTGATGCCGTGGCAGAAATAATGATGGATCAGGCCCATAATTATTCAATGATGCTGAACGCCCTGAAATATTGGGGGCCATCGCCAACGCAAAACTTTGCCCTTGTTTCACTTCATCATGCAGGATACATAACAGCAGGTGGATATCCACTGATAAATGAAAAACTGCCCAACGGGAAAAACGTTTCCGTAATTGGATCTGTTTCGTTGCTGAATGGATCAATGCCACAGTATTCTGAAATAGGAAACGTTCCTTTCAAATACCTTCCCCAGAACATCAATCCCTCAAGAGGGTATATGTTTGCCCCTAACCAGCCTACCGTAGGAATGAATTATCCATATCCTTTTGTCGGTTCGTATTGGGCGTCTGGTGGAAGGGCTGAAACAATCTCATCCTATCTTTCGACCCACAAGGGAATGACGATTGCAGATATGGAGGCACTTCAATCGAACGTTTCCGATTATTGGGCCACTCAGTTCAATCCATTGCTGCTGAACGCCATTAAAGGCATGAATAATCTGAACTACTCGGAAAGATATGCATTGAACTTGCTGCAAAACTGGAATTATTCATATTACCAGGACATGAAGAATCCTACTGTTTATCTCTATCTCACAGCGGCATTTTATAACATAACCTATGATAAATTATACATTGCTAACGGAATTAATGGAGAAATACCGTCCCCTTACACAAATTCCGCAATATACATGGCAAGGAATGATCCTTCCTCATCATGGTTTAATGGAAGTTTCCAGCAAGAAGCGCACATTGCTTTTGCCACAGCCATAGCATTCATGGATTCGAAGATAGGGAATGTTTCACAGTGGAATTGGGGGAACGCACATAAACTTGAAATTGAAAGTCTTACGGGGCTCCCGCAGCTTTCCATCGGGCCGTTGCCAATCTGGGGCGGACGGCATACGGTCAGCGTTGGATATACACCAAGAGTTTTGCAATATCCTCTGCCGTATGTGACCATTGGCTCATCGTTGAGAACGATAGATTCACCTGCAAAAGGCATCTATCTAGGAGTTTTTCCTGGAGGACCAAGTGAAAATGTCCTGAGCTATTGGTTTTCAAACCAGCTCAATTACTGGATCAACCACGAATATTACAATATGTACGGATTAAAAACGGAGGTGACAATAGTTTATGCGCCTTGAATTTAAGATTGCACTGATCTCCGGATCAATATTACTTTCGTTTGCCCTGGCCTTTTTCATTCATGATCTTATCCTATCATTCATTCCAATGATTTTCCTGTACCCATTTAAAAAGAAGTATTCAATGCCTTTGGGTTTCGCAATAGGATTTGCATCATATTTTGCTGTGTATTTCCGGTACAACTTTGGTGATGTTGTAAGGTTGTCAAACATTCTTGGTGGTATAATAGGCATCCCGGGAACAGTGGTCTTGCTGATCTATCCTCTTCTGTCAGGAATCATTGCTGCCTTTGGGGCGTTACTTTGGAGTTCTTGTTTTGATATCATTCGAGAAAGAAAGGTAGAAATGAACGGGAAAACAGAAACGCCTGAGGCAAAATGATGATAATGCGTTGCAAGGTTTATCTGTTTGCCAGGAAGAAAGTCAGGCACACAAGTATGCGTCGGTGACATATTTGAAATTCCGAACTTGGCCACAATTGAGGTGTGCAAATCAAAGAGGTTATTTTATTATTTCATAAGGGTTCCACTTTTGTCTCTTTCGAGGTCGAATTATGGCCCCAATGAAAAGACCGTAATTTGGATATATCAAAGTGAATAGGAAAGATCCGTTTAGTTGAGATGACCCCCAATTCAAAAATAACACACTAACACCAAATTCGAGTAATACTAAACATATGAGAGGAATTGCAAATAGGGTGATGGAAACAGCACGAATAGTGCGTGTTTTATTTTTAAAAAGGAGCATGAGCGAACCAATAGTGACTACTTCGGAAAATGGACTTATAAGTATGGGTATAAATTGAGCATTTCCCTGAAACACTGGATTCTTGAAGTACAAAAAGAATCCATTGTCGTAAACAGGAGTGGCCATCAGATAAGATGTTATAATAACCGCAGACACCAAAAATCCTGATATGGCGGTTATGATCAGCATCTTTTTACTGGTACTGAAATATGCCCAGAATTTTCTTGACTGTTCAATAATGAAATACACTGACTGCGTGATCCTTGAGCGCTTGATCCTTGAGCCTCTGAACATGAAAAATGCAGCGTAGACAAATATTCCTATGGGGAAAAAGAAAAGCCCGACGAATACTAAGAAGGGAAACAAAGGGTCGTTTTGCCCCATTTTCTCCTTTGCGAGAATTTCCGTTCCCATTACCACACCCGCAATTAATCCGAACAACAGGAAGATGAACATTGCCCAAAGAAACAAAATAGGTATGAGCATTGATGGTACTCCTCCAGAGCTTGCGGATGTGGCTGGAGGAGGATTGCCTGAGGCTATAAGGAAACTGCCGTAGAGAATTATGAATTGTTCAATATAGGAAATTACCAGAAGAATAAGCCCGATTCTTGAAATCCTTCCCTTCCTGCCCAGATTTCCCAGCATCTTAAACAGGGCGAGGAAAAAGACAATGGATAAGAACATCTGGCAACCCAGAATAGGCAATGCCGCATATGCTATAACCGGACTATTGAGAAAAGTGTAAACTGTGCCACTGTTGTTAGATACACCAGTAGAGAGAAAGAATAGTGCCGGAAGTCCTCCAAAATAAATGCCACTGATAATCGAAAACATAGTTCCAAGAATTGCGCCAACGAGGTAGACCTTCATCGTTTTACGAAATGTCCAGAAAGGACTGCTAGTTGGTAATGCATCGTTTATATCACTTGAATCTCCTGGAATAATATTGTTATCTGTTTGATTAGATTTCATGCATTGAACTTCGGCGCTATTACCCATGCTAATTTATTATTTTCGACATTAAAGCATCAGATTTCAAGCATTACCTCCTTTGGGATTAAGTGCGCTTCCTACCATTCTACTCTGCAGTTTGCACCATTCTATCCGTCGATGACATACCAGAAGTCCGAAACTGATCCGCGCCTCTTCTCGTTGAAAACTGCCTTGACCTTTGTTCCCGGTTCAACCACATTTCTTCCAGCGAGATCAACTCTCTGCAGCATGCCGGTGTCTGCATTTGATGGTTTAACATATGCAACCGCATATGGAACCTTGCCGAAGAACTCAGAAGTGGCATACCACGAAGTTGAACTTGTTATCACTATTCCATCAAGGTTTACCTCAAACCATTCCGTGTCCCCATAGCACTCACTGCATGATACCCTTGGAGGGAAAAACCGGAAACCGCACCTGGTACATCTGGTGCCTGATAGTATGCCTCTGTCACGAAGATCAACAAAGAATTTGGAGATGCCGCCAAGGCTGTATTTGTACGTCATGATCATCTTGTCCGGCACCTCCAGGAACGGATCATTTATTAGGGGCACAGGAGAAGCAGCTACCTGCTTTGCAATAAGATCATCTATAATCTTCTCCAGCGGTTCAGACCTGAATTCTTTCCGTGACGTTTCTTTCGCTTTTTCTATAGATTTATCCATGTTTATGCCTCCAGGATTGTTACAGTGCAATAGGATGAACCGGGCCCTCCAATTGAATGTGCAAGCCCCTTTCCACTATTTATCTCTACCTGCCTCTTTCCAGCCTTTTCCATAAGCTGTTTTGTTATCTCAACAATCTGCATTACTCCTGTAGCGCCAACAGCATGACCGGCACCTATCAGCCCACCGGATGGTGAAACTGGCAGATCGCCTTTGATCTGTGGTATCCCGTCTTCAATGAATTTTTCTCCTTTTCCCGGCAAGGCGAGACCCATTGCTTCATATCCCTGAATTTCGGTGAAGCTGAACGCGTCGTGAATTTCGGCGAGGTCAAGCTCTTTGAGTGGGTTCTGGATGCCTGATGCTTTATATGCCAACCTTGCAGCTTCGTAATGTCCCCTGAGATCGGCGATATCTCCATAGTTTCCAAGAAAGTCATTGGTGCTACGGAACCCGGGAAACGAACGGTCATTTGATGAACCTATTCCCGCAACCCATACTGGATCCTTGATTCCGTGTTCCCTTACTTTTTCCTCACTCATGAGCACCACGGCAGATGCACCCTCAGTGTACAGGCTGCAATCAAGCATCTTGAAGGGGTAAGAAATCATCCTGGAACTCATTACATCATCTACCGTGATTTTCATTGGGCTCTGCGCATAGGGATTGTGAAACGCATTTCCATGATTCTTGACGCTGACCAGGGCTGCCTGTTCCTCAGTTGTGCCATATTTCCTCATATGTGCCGTGGCAAGAAGTGCATAGGATGATGCCGCCTGGAGGCCCAGAGGGTATTCCCATGTCATGTCTGAACTGTAGGCAATGGATTTGAGGACTTCCGGAGTTGATTTGTATTGTGCCCAATCAAATACATCCTGCGCTTTTTCCACACCGATGACAATCGTGGAATCGCTTAGCCCTGAAGCCACTTCAGCGTATCCTGCACGGAAAGCGTAAGCACCCGTTGCGCCGCCTGTGGTAACTCTCGTTCCTGACTTGCCATAGAATCCAAGATAATCGTGAACAAATGTGTCAGGCATTACCTGCCTCTCAAAGAGATCATTGTAAATTCCATATACTGCTGAGTCTATTTCCCGATGCGTGATTCCTGCCTCATTAAGTGCCTCCTTTGCCACGTCGAAAGCCAGTTCATAATAGGTTTTTTCGGGTATTCTGGCCTCAAATTTAGTCTGTCCGGTACCAACTACAGCAACTCTTCTCATGTCTCTTTCTCCTTTTCGTTATACGAAAAGCATGTTTATTATATTTGGGCATAAAAGTGAGAAAGTGATTGCATAGACGAAATTAAGAAAAGAGCAATTGATACTATAATATACATTCACGCTATAATTTCATGCTTGGTGTGAAAATGGAAGGGGAGATAATAAGAACTGATGGGCGCACAATTACTGAAACGGATCTGGTGTTTTTTTCGTATTTCAGCGGCGACTGGGCATACCTGCATACAGATGCTGTGCTTGCTGAAAAAAGTGCATTCAAGTCCAGAATAACGCACGGATACCTGACCCTTTCCGTGTCCCTCGGACTAGTTGTGAGGAAAACGGGCATCGATCCCGAGAGGTTTGTGGCATTGAGAAGTATAAGAAATGTTTCCTTCTTTCTTCCTGTAAGGATAGGCGATACCCTTCATGTTGATTTCACTGTGGAGAGGGTTGAAAAGGAAGGCAACAGGATTGAGGCGATGATTATAGGAAAAACTATTAACCAGAGAAAAGAAGTGGTAATGACGTTTGAAACCATTCACCTGGAAAATAAACCGGCAGGAGACCCGACCAAATAGGATGAATGGAAACTCTATGGCGAGAATTCCCGCCCGAACAATTTCCTGGCTATTATGAGCTTCTGGATGTCGGGGGTTCCATCACCAATGAGGAAGCCTCGTGCACCCCTGAATCTCCTCTCCAGCGATGAGGTCTTGACATAACCTATGGCGCCAAAGGTCTGCATGGCATGGCTCACTGCCTCGAATGCCACCTCGCATCCGTGCCACTTGACCGCAGCGCATTCCGCACTGTTATCCATCCCACTATCCTGCATTGCTAGTGCCTTATACGCAAGCAACCTGACCGATTCAAGCCTTGACCAATCCTCTGCGAGCCTGAATGAGACTGCCTGGTGTTTTGAGATTGGCTCGCCGAATGTTTTTCTTGTTTTTGCATATTCTATAGCATCAGAAAGGCTTGCTTCTGCCATTCCTATTGTGTAAAGGCCAACATGCACCCTCTGGGTGTTGAGAATTTTCATAAGTGTCTGGAAACCACCATTTTCCTTTCCAGCTAGGTTTCCCTTAGGAACCGATACATCATTTAACCTTATTCCTCCAAAGTCACCCTTGAATACTGATGCCATGCTTTCCATATCATACGGCTCAACACCGTTCTCCCTAGCATCAACGGCCAGCAGGCTGATTCCCCTGTGCCTCTGGTTCCAGTCCAGTTGCAATGTCCTCACAGAAAGTATGTGAAGATCCGCTATTCCCGGACTGCTTACGAATGATTTCTCCCCGTTGACCTTGTAGACGTTCCCATCCTGTGTGGCGGTTGTGCTGATGGATGCGGAATCTGAACCCTGTCCTGGCTCTGTAAAACCACCGCATATCACCAGATCCCCTTTCAGGTATCTGTCAAGATAACGTTCCCTGGTATCCTGATCACTGATCAATGGGAGAAGCTTTGCAAAGTGCATGGTGAGAAATGCCGGCACAGGAACCTCATATTTTCCCATCACTTCAGAAATAAGCCCAAGCGTCAATTCATCAATGGCATTGCCTCCTGATGCAATCACTGTACCCAGGACGAGTCCTGACAGATCCTTCATCAGTTTTCTTGGGAAAATCCTGTCCTTAATCCATCCATCATACGCAGGGGAGACGTTCCTCCTGCAGTATTCTTCCAGCATCCCCGTGATAATTTTCTGTTCATCGCTTAATTCTCCATCAATTTTCATTGCTTGATCTACCTCCTTATTTCCCAGTCCATGCTGGTTTTCTCTTATGGATAAACGCATCCTGCCCTTCGGCAAAATCCTTTGTTTGCGAAAGTCGGGCCAGCGCATCTGTTCCGAACGAAACGTTTGGTGAAAATACCGATCTCACCGAATTCATTGCCGCCTTTATCTCCCTTATGGATAGGGGAGACATCTTTGAAATCTTCCCGGCGAATTCAGCGGCAACAATATAAAGCTGTTCGGGGGGAACTATCACATCAACAATGCCGATTTCCATTGCATCCTTTGCAGGAATCCATTCTCCCGTCAATGCGTATCTTGCCAACTTTCTGCTGATAAGTGCCGTTCCCAATGTTGTGCCTATGGGTGGAATGGCACCTATAAGCCCTTCCGGAAGTGAAAACACAGCGTCCTCTGCCGCAATAACAATATCGAACATCATGTTGAGTTCACATCCCCCTCCGAAAGCAAACCCATTCACTGCAGAAATGATTGGCTTGGGATACCGCTCCAACAGTTCCAGAAGAGGAGTGGCATAGTTCATGACCCAACTGTCAACATCCTGCTTGCTCTTCCAACCCTTCATCATCTCAATGTCGTCTCCAGCGCAGAAGGCCCTGCCCTTAGCGTTTATTATGATTGATCTGATTGCATCATCCTCTCTTGCACTCTCCAGTGCCAACCTGATGCCTCCCCATTCATCCTCGTTGAGGGCATTGAGTTTTTCAGGTCTGTTCAACGTTATAACCGCATAATCCCGCTGTTTCCTGAAGATAACTGAACCATAGCTCGTTGATTCAGAAAACCATTGGCTGAATCCTTTCCCGGTCTCCATCCCAAGTTTTCCATCCTCTACCATCCCCAGAAGAAGACTATTCGGTTCGTATCGGGAGAGACCGGTTGCGTCGTGCATATGCTTCAGCATATCAACAACATTGTTGATTCCAAACCTGTCAGCCATTGCAAGAGGACCCTCCGGCCAGTTCATAGCCTTTACCATTGATTTTTCGATGTCCTCAGCCGTAGCCACCTCATTCTTCAGGATCCATGCTGCCTCATTGATGGCGGTTGACAGCATCCTCAGCGGATTTACCGAATACATTCCCTGTGTTGGAATCACCATGTGCCTGGAATAACCTCCTCCCGCTGGATAACTGTAGAATCCTTCACCGACCTTTATCCCTATCTTCCCAGACTTTACCTTGCTTTCGAGAATTTTTGATGAGGCAGTATCAAAACCCCGATCTCTCAATTCACGGTTAGCATTGAAAACGACATCGATTCCCACGAAATCGAGCAACTCGAAGATCCCCATAGGAAAATTGAGCCTGAACCTGACCATGGAATCCATTTCTTCTATGCTGCTGCCCTCTTCATGCATTGCAAGGGCCTCTGTAATAATCCTGTCGTTTATCCTGTTGATCAGGAATCCCGCCACATCCTTCTTTACCACAACAAAGTC
The DNA here is from genome assembly GCA_021850745.1 of Thermoplasmata archaeon. Next base: position 693 of record JAJZKX010000025.1, on the reverse strand, counting down.
CTTTTTCAACCTCGTGGCAAGGCCTTTTATCTCATTCAGGGTCAATTCCTCTGTGTTATTGCCCATTATGATCTCCACTATGGGCATTATTATGGGCGGATTCGAAAAATGAAGACCTATGAATGATTCAGGCCGTCCACTCACAGATGCCAGTTCAGATATGGGAATCGTGGATGTGTTGGAAGATATGATGCATCCCGGTTTGAGTATGTGGGAAAGATCCTTGAGAAGCCGCGCCTTTACCGTAAAATCCTCCTTCACTGCCTCAATGATGCAATCCACCTGTGAAAGATCATTCAGATCCGTACTGGTTCTTATTCGTGAAACTACCTTTTCTGCACTTTCACTTATCAATTTCTTCCTGGCAAGGCTGTCCAGACTCCATGATATCTTTTTCCTTGCTGCCATAAGGAATTCGTCGCTGATATCCACAAGGCAAACCTCAAGGCCCGATATTGCACAGACCTCAGCTATGCCGTGGCCCATCGTTCCTGCTCCAATAACCCCTACACTATTTATCATGATTTCTCTCCTTTAGTTATCCATGCAACCTTTATCGTTTTTCCTTATGGTATATCCATGGTACCATAGCTTTCTAATGGCCCTAATCACGGCAAATCCATTATGAATTCCTACAATTTTGTGTGTGCGGGGACAGGCGACAGAGGTTTATGTTGGCGATATAATTGCGCT
>JAJZKX010000024.1 GCA_021850745.1 Thermoplasmata archaeon | reverse complement strand
GATTTCGCTTCCAGTCCGGCCAGAATGCTTCAAAGCTTTCCTGTATGAGGAAATTGGGAAGGGTCTTGTCCACATTCAACGTGGCAGCGGTCTGTATGGGCCCGAATGCATTATGGAAGGCAACTGGTACGCCCATGGATTCTGCTATAGCCCCAATCTTCTTTGCCTCGAGGATCCCAAGGGAGTTGGTGAGGTCAGGCTGGATTATGTCAACCATTCCCTGTGAGATGTATCTTGCAAAGTCAGATTTGTTTAGAAGCCTCTCGCCCAGTGCAATTGGGGTCCTAACGTATCTCTTCACCTCAGGAAGCGCTATTTCGAGTTCAGGGTGAAGCGGTTCCTCCATGAATAAGGGTTCAAACTGGTCAAGAGCAGTTCCTGCGTCAATGGCTGCCTTGGTGGAAAACCTGCCATGGCATTCAATGAGGAGGTCTACCTTGTCTCCGAATTCCTCCCTCAGCGACCCAACGATATCCACCGCATTATTCAGGCCATCCCTGGAAAGGTGGTCATAATTGTTTCCGAATGGGTCAAACTTCATAGCCGTGAATCCCTTGGAGACCACATCTCTGGCTTTCTTGACAAAGTCTTCAGCTGTTACGCAGTCCGAGTACCAGCCGTTTGCATATGCCCGGAGGTCACTGTTGAATTCTCCTCCAAGCAGTTTGTATACTGGTTCCCCCACAGATTTTCCTATGAGGTCCCAGCTTGCGATCTCAAACGCACTGAGGGCTGAAGTTGCCTCCATGGACTTAGACAGGTAGAATGAGTGCCTGTAAAAATCCTTGACATTCTTCTCCACATTGAAGAAATCAGCATCCTGGAAGACCCTTTTCACCTCTTCCATGCTCTCCTTTACTGACATTGTCATAAGGGTTGTCGGCGCTTCCCCATATCCAACCAGGCCGTCCTCGGACGTAAGCCTCACGAGGAGGATGGTGGAACTCCATGGGCTTGATATCTCCTTGCCCTTTTCACCAAGTTCCAAGATGTCTATTTTCTTTATTTTTGACGACATATATGTAAATTGGAAAAATCATACTTAAACCTATCAACGGCATTTGTGCCATAGGACAAGCATATCATCGGCTCATGTCAAGGTATGCCTCTAGGGCAGGCACCGATGGGAGCAGGGCATAAACCTTGTTGTGGAGTTCGTCAAAAATGATGTCGTATATCTCTGAGCTGCACTTTTCCACTTCCCTCACCTTTTTGTTCTGAAGGTCAACTATGGCAAGGTTTCTGCTTTCCCTGAAGATCACGTAAAGATGGTTCACAAGCGAGTTGTAAACCATTTTCCTAATTGGTTCCCTGAAGGCAGTGACAACGGAAAAATTGGCTTCAACTAGGCCTGAAACAAGGATCTTCCCGCTTTCAGTGCCTGCAACTACCAGCTTTTCAACACTGCAGACAATGGCAGAATTTACAGTTTCATCGCCAAAGCTGATGTCTTGGCTTAAGGACAGGCTCTCGCCAGATCTTATGATAACAAGGCGGGAAGGGTTGCGAAGAAGGATGATGAAGGAGTCCTCAAGGCTGTCAAAGGAAGTGTGCCTCACCTCTCCCTGAATTGCAGGGAAATCGATGGCCTTCCCATCAGGGTACCTGCAGAACGAATATCTTTCGTTTGAGACAAGTAGTATGTCCCTGTCGCTGTCAAGCGAGATCCTTTCCGGCGTGAACCCAAACTTCAGCGGCATTGGCGTCTTGCCGGCCCCGATTTTATATACAAGCGCTTCGCCATCCGGGGAACCGGTCAGGAAAAGAAGATCCCTGTCCTGGCATATAGAAGCAATTGCATTTCTTCCAGTGCCTTCCACTGAACCTGTTATTTTGTCAGTTTCAGTGTTTATAATCATGGTCTTTCCCTCCGCGGGGTCAGGAATGTAAAGGGCTTCGGAACTGGAGTGCACAGCACCCTTCCATGGCACAGACTTTCCAGTGGCGGGGTCCTGTTTTGGGAGCTTTATCCTGCAAATCCTGACCGTACTCATCTGAACCAAATGCCGGGCAAAAAAAGGGAACTATACATGGTTCATAAAATATTCTCCTTTGTTTGGAATTCAGTTTATTTTCATATTTAGGCCTTTGTGGAAAAAAAACTAATTATTGAGAGGTGATTATAGCCTGATACTCATGAGTTCCAAATTTCAGAATATCAAGACTTTTAAGGTAAATGGAAAGGAGTACAACTATTATTCACTGAAGGAGCTTGAAAAACAGGGTTATCCTATTTCAAGGTTCCCAGTTTCAATCAGAGTCATACTTGAATCCCTCGTCAGGAACCTTGACGGGAAAGAGGTCCATGAGAAGGATATTGAGAACCTCCTCAAGTGGAACGGAACAAACCTTGCGGATTTTGAGATCCCGTTCAAGGTAGCCAGAGTGCTTATGCAGGATTTCACCGGTGTCCCTGCAGTTGTTGACCTTGCTGTGATGAGGGACGCGGCCGCGGAACTGGGCAAGAATCCAGGCATCATTCAGCCACAGGTCCCTGTGGACCTTGTCATTGACCATTCAGTGCAGGTGGATTTCTATGGGACTCCAGAAGCCATGGAACAGAACAGGCAGAAGGAATTCGAGCGGAATGGGGAGAGGTACAGGTTCCTAAAGTGGGCACAGGGGGCATTCCAGAATCTCAGGATAGTACCGCCTGCGGTGGGAATCGTACACCAGGTGAACCTTGAGCATCTTGCACGCGTGGTAATGGAGAAGGAATCTGGAGGTAAGAAATGGGCCTTCCCGGACACAGTTGTTGGAACAGATTCGCACACCACAATGATCGACGGCCTCGGCGTGGTTGGCTGGGGTGTTGGGGGAATAGAGGCTGAGGCAGCAATGCTTGACCAGCCTGTCACTTTCAGGGCACCGGAAGTTGTTGGCGTGCGCCTTTCCGGAAAGCTCAAGCCAGGAGTAACCGCAACCGATCTTGTCCTCACGGTGACAGAGCTCCTTAGAAAGAACAAGGTTGTAGGCAAGTTCGTCGAATTCCATGGTGAGGGAATAAGGAACCTGACGCTTCCTGACAGGGCAACCATATCAAACATGTGCCCCGAATACGGAGCAACTGTAGCGCTCTTCCCGGTGGATGAACAGACCATTGAATACCTGAGGCTCACGGGCAGGCCAGAGGACCACATCAAGCTGGTTGAGGAATACTGCAAGGCGCAGGGCATATATGGTTCACAGGAAAACATAGAATTTTCCCAGGAGATTGAGTTTGACCTTTCCACAGTGAAGCCAAGCGTGGCCGGCCCAAAGCTGCCTCAGCAGAGAGTAGAGCTTGGAAACATTGGAAACAGTTTCCTCAGTTTCATGGAAGAGGGACAGGCATCAAGCAACAACGGAAAACAGCGCTATGAAAATGAGGGAGGCCTCGCAAATGGCCAGATAAAGGGCAAGGCCGGACAGGTCTATCTCAAGTCTTCTGGAATCAAGCTTGAGGGCAGTGAGGAAACCCTTACTGAAGGCGATGTTGTAATTGCGGCCATTACAAGCTGCACAAACACCAGCAATCCATACGTCATGCTCGCAGCGGGGCTTCTTGCAAAGAAGGCTGTTGAGAAAGGCCTCAAAGTGAACAGGAAGGTCAAGACAAGCCTCGCCCCAGGGTCCAGGGTTGTCACAGAATACCTGAACAAGTCAGGCCTGCAGCCATACCTGGACAAACTTGGATTCAACCTAGTGGGGTACGGGTGCACCACCTGCATCGGAAACAGCGGGCCGCTCAATGAGAGCATAGAATCAGCCATAGTCAGGGATAATCTTGCTACCGCCGCTGTACTCTCAGGCAACAGGAATTTTGAGGCAAGGGTCCACAGGAACGTACGCGCAAATTACCTGATGTCACCGCCGCTTGTGGTTGCATTTGCCCTCGCAGGAAAGGTTACCATCGACCTTAACAATGAACCCCTCGGAAAGGGCAAGGATGGCAAGGACGTCTTCCTCAAGGACATATGGCCAGACAGCAATGAGATCACTGACGCAATGAAGGGCTCAATCAGCAGGGAAATGTTCATTGAGAGGTACAGCAACATTGCAGACTACAATGAGCAGTGGCTCAAGCTCGAGGCACCAAGCGGCGTTCAGTATGCCTGGGAACCAGAGAGCACCTACATCAGGAAGCCCACATTCTTTGACAATTTCAATCCCAAAACAATCATCGAAACCAAGGAACTGAAGGGAACAAGGCCGCTTCTTGTTCTCGGGGACTCCATCACCACTGACCACATTTCTCCAGCTGGATCATTCAGCAAGGACACCCCTGCTGGAAAGTATCTAATGGAACATAACGTCCAGCCTGTGGATTTCAATTCCTACGGGTCCAGGAGAGGAAACCATGAGGTCATGATGAGGGGGACGTTTGCAAACAACAGGATCAAGAACAAGCTCGCATCAAAGGAAGGGGGGTTCACGGCCCATTTTCCGGAGAAGAAGGAGATGAGCGTGTATGATGCAGCAATGCAGTATGTGAAGGAAAAGAACCCGCTGATTGTGTTTGCAGGGGACCAGTACGGGACAGGAAGCTCAAGGGACTGGGCTGCAAAGGGACCTTACCTGCTTGGGGTAAAGGCCATAGTGGCAGTGGGATACGAGAGGATCCACAGGAGCAACCTCGTTGGAATGGGAGTGGTCCCTCTCCAGTTCAGGAACGGTGAGAGCTATGATTCCCTGAAGATAGACCCTGAAAAGCCCATTGACATCATCTTTGGCGATGGCGTGAAGGCTTCAGGAAAGGCAGCAATGAAATTCACCGAGGCCGGTTCCGGCAAGGAGAAGTCGACTGAGCTGATCATAAGGGTAGACACGCCAGTTGAAGAGGAATACCTGAAAATCGGCGGAATCCTGCAGTTTGTCCTCAGAAGGCTTGTTTCCTGAGCAGAAAGTGCGAAAAATTTCGCACAAAAATTTCCCATAAACTTAATTTTTTTAAACTCAAGAGATCAGGGTATGCACAACTATGTACATAGCCGCACCACCAGGTACCAAGATACTTGCAAAATACCTCCTTCCAGCTGAAGAGTACAATCTACTGGAAGAAGTGGATTTCAATGTATATGGTGAGGAGAAGTCGCTCACAATACTGCAGTTCATGCGGGACCTGAAGTGGATTTACATTTCATATGATGAGGGAGACAAGATAAGCCTCAAGCCCACTGAGACAGGAATAGACATCTTTGAGAGGGGCCTCACCCAGGAATACATGGAGAAAAACGGGGAACTTGTCAACCTTGTGAAGAAATACCTGGATGACTACCTCATCCCTGGCAGGGAGGTCACGGAAGAGACCCTGAAGCTTTCTGACTTCTACCTTAAATCCGGAAATTACGGCAGGGCGCTTGATCTTGCATCAAACCTCATCGACCTGGGAAACAGGAACTCAGACAAGAGGCTCCTGGGGCGCGGGCATTACGTGTACGGCACAATTAACCTGTACAAGATGGATCTCGATTTTGCAAAGAACCATTTTGAAAAAGCCAAGTACTTTGCTGAAAATGTGGACGACATCACGACCGTGGGAAAGTCAGAGCTTGGCCTCGGCTCTTACTATGGCTACAGGGGTGACGTCAACAAAGCCATGGAGATGTTCGAGCATGCCCTGCTCCTGTTTCAGGAGGTGGGGGATGAATCCGGGCTGAACCAGGTGAAGATGAACGAGGCGTTCACACTTGCCAAGATGGGGAACCTGAAGGAATTCTTTGCCCTGAACCACCAGGCCATAGACTACTTCAACACTGTAACGGACAGGTACCACCTGCAGTACTGTTACCAGAATGAATCCGCTGTCCTGCTTTCGCTCGGCAAATATGATGCCGCCATAGATGCGGTCGTGGAAGCCCACAACCTTGCCAAAGAGACAAGCAATGAGATGATTGAGAACAGGTCCGGTCTGAGCATTGCACTGATTTACATCTACACCATGAGGCCCGGGGATGCCTATGAGTACATCGAGAATGCGACCGGGTTCTTCAGGAGGAATTTTGACACGAACGGCCTGGCGACTTGCTATGAGATGTTCATGCTTTATGACATCGCCACGAAGGACCTGGCTGTGGCCGACGTGAATCTTGAGAAGTCGAGGCAGAATTTCATGGTGAAGAAGCAGCTCAATTACGTCGTTGAATGTTACTCCCAGTATGTTAAGGTACTCAAGATATACCGGTATGAACCTAAATTAATAGAAAAGAAGACAAGGGAATTTTTGGAACTTTCAAACAAGTTGGGGTTAAAAGAATTATTTTTGCAATTAATGGATTAATTTATTTAATCTACGCAGTACATGCCAAGAGCCAGTATGGTCTTGACCTTTACATTTGACACGTCGATTTCTGCTACCTTCATTTTAAGTTTCTCGGACATTTTTTTACCTCAAAATACCAAGCCGTTTTTACAGGTTAATGATTGCTAGACACTGATTCACTTCCGATCTCAGTTCCGCCTTTCGTAAAATCTGTATTTTCTAGTACATATGCTTCATATATGAGATATTATGCAATGAATAAATGGGTATATCATTCTTGTCTGTAGGTACATATGCATTCAATTTCCCTGCTTTTCCAATTTATAATCAATGCAGGATAACAACCGTTCAAAGAGAAACTAAAGTAATATAAGGGCAGCTAAAATCTAGCAGAGCATGGAAGACCAGGTTAAGGCTTCTATGGATAAGTTAAAGCAGGATAACGCAGAGTTTCTACAGCTTCAGTTCACTGATATCGTGGGTGCAGTTAAGACACTCACAATCCCCAAGAACAGGTTTGAAAGTGCCCTGTCAGAAGGGGTCGTTTTTGATGGGAGTTCGGTTGCAGGCTATGCCCAGATTGAAGAATCTGACATGAGGGCTCACCCTGACCTTTCTACGTATACAATCCTTCCTGAGGGCAGGGACGGATACAAGACTGTGAGGTTCATCTGCGACATTTACACACCTGACGGGGAAAGGTTCCCGGGTGACCCGAGATATGTTCTGCAGAGGACGGTCAAGAGGCTCAATGACAAGGGCATGGACTTTTACGTGGGGCCGGAGTTTGAGTTCTTCGTATTCAAGAGGGACCATGAAGGAAACCCCACAGCCATTCCAAGTGATTATGGCGGCTACTTCGACAACACCCCCATAGATTCAGCAAATGAGATCAGGCAGGAGATCCTGAAGCACATGTATGATCTCGGCTACCATCCTGAGGCAGCCCACCACGAAGTGGCATACGGGCAGCAGGAAATTGACCTGAGATATGGGCAGGCACTTGTCATGGCTGACAGAGTGACAATGCTGAAGAACATAATCAAGAATGTTGCCCAGAAGCATGGAATGTATGCGACATTCATGCCAAAGCCAATCAACGGCGTCAACGGATCGGGAATGCATGTCCACTCAAGCATCATGTCCACGGGCGAGAAGGAGAACCTCTTCTATGATGCAAAGGCAAAATACGGCCTCAGTGAACTCGGCATGAGTTACCTGGCCGGAATACTCAAGAACATAAATTCTGCCTCAGCGGTACTGGCATCCTGGGTAAACTCTTACAAGAGGCTTATTCCAGGATATGAGGCCCCCGTGTACATTTCATGGGCTAACAAGAACAGGTCCGCCCTTGTGAGGGTCCCGGCCGGAACCGGCATGAGGAAGAGGATGGAACTAAGGTGCCCTGATTCAGCAGGGAACCCATACCTGCAGTTTGCAGTAATCCTGGGAATGGGCCTTGACGGAATTGAGAACAAGCTTTCACCTCCGGGCCCAACCGAGAAGGACATATTCCACATGACAGCCGAGGAAAGGGCAAAGGATGGAATACAAAGCATGCCAGAGAGTCTTGGTGAGGCGCTCCACCACTTCAGGAACAGCAAGCTCATGAAAGGTATCCTGGGCGAGCACATATTTGAGAATTTCATAACGGTAAAGCAGCGGGAATGGGATGTCTTCAGGTCTCATGTCACGACATGGGAACTTGAGAGATACCTTCCAATCCTCTAATTTTTTTACCTGTATTCCCTCAATCTTCTTTCTTTTCTCCGTTCCACGTGCCTGGAATGATAGTACAGGGCTATCAGCACCATGCCGCTGGGAAGCAGGACAAACCCGAAAATTATTGTGAGCAGCGTGGGATAACCTATTGTTCCAAGGGAGGCATCTACGCTTATGGTCTGGGATCCCGTGTTCTTGATTATCAGTGAGATATTTCCCGTTGCGGGAGAAACGTAAACACCGGTGAGGCTGGATTTCTGAAGGGCCGTCTCATTGCCAAAGGACGAGCCTGAAGAAACTGAAACATAGGCGCTGATGTTGAATGCTGCCACATTTGAAGTTACTGTGTAATCAATGTCATCGCCGGCGTTCACATATTTACCTGAGAGGGTGTAGCTGCCTCCAGGGGATATGTTCACTCCGCTTGCAGAGGTGCTGTTGCTCTCTACAAGATAAACTGAAACAGAGAACAGTGCTAAGGAAACGATGATTAATATTGCTCCAATCTTCAATATTCGCCCTCTTCTTGGCCTTTCAAACATAGTTCCTTCTCCTCTCAATAGTTTTGATGTGAAATAATTATTGCGATTCGCTCACTTCTATTTCCTGTGAACTGGCTGGGGATATTTTTCCTGTGTTCATGGAAATCCTTATGATCTCAGAATGGGCGGAGATTATTTTCTCATTGCCCCCAATGGTGAGGTCCCCCACCTCGGCACTCATGGATAGTTTCCTCTCAGTCTTGAAGGCCCTAATGCCGGCAATCACTGAGATGGCGTAATCAAATTCGGCCACCTCCTGTCCAGTAATTTCAAGGGGCAGCTTTGAAGGCCACTGCTCAAGGTGTATGCTTTCCTTCAGGCCAAGGTTGTGCGTGTGGTATATTTCCTCAGTTATGAAAGGCAATACTGGAGCGTACATCTTCATGGTCTGCGAAAGGACGAAATTCAGGGTCTTGGAAACTTCGGCGAACAACTCATGGCCCAGGCTTTCTTTCCTGTTGTTTACGCTCTTTGCAATTTCAAGGTAATTGTCGCAGAACACATTCCAGAAGAAATTGTCAAGTTCTGCCCTTGCCCTGGAGACCTGATACTGTTCCATGCTGGCTGTGCAGGCATCAATCACGCTGCTGAGCTTGCCAAGGATCCACCTGTTTACAGGATATTTCACTTCTGAAGGTGCTGTAGGTACACTCTGGGAACCAGTGATAATCCCGACAAGGTTTGCAGCATTGAGCATCTTGATCAATGTCCTGCGGCCCCTGACGAAATCCTGCTCCTTCACTTTTATGTCTTCGCCGGGAATTGTTGTGGAAGCCCAGTATCTCACTGAGTCCGCGCCATACTGCTTGATGAGGGATTCCGGCTCTATGATGTTCCCCTTGCTCTTGCTCATTTTCTGGCCCAGTGGATCATAAACATTGCCGCTGATAGCAATGTGTTCCCAGGGGGCCTTTCCGTCATGGATATATGACCTCACAATGGTTGTGAAAGCCCAGAAGTTGATGATGTCATGGCCCTGGAACCTGATATCCATGGGATACAGGAGGCCGTAGAGGTTGTCATGGCCAAGGTACAGCCTCGGGGTAAGGGAGGAGGTGGCCCAGGTATCCATTATGTCAGTATCTGGCTCAAGTTCAGAGGAACCGCAATGAGGGCACTTCAGATCCACCTTGTCAAGCCTTGGGTCGACAGGAAGCTGTTCTTCATCTGCAAAAACAGGCTTGCCACACTTCTTGCAGTGCCATACCGGGAATGGAACACCAAAGAATCTTTGCCTGGAGATGAGCCAGTCCCATTTCAATCCCTCTATCCAGTTGTCCAGCCTTACCTTCATATGCTCAGGAATCCATTTTACACTGGCTGCAGTGGCTTTCAGTTCTTCCTTTAGGTCCAGATACCTCACCGACCACTGCTTGCTGATGCTTATCTCAATGGGGGTGTCGCATCTCTCATGGGTGTTGACTGAGTGCTTTATCCTTTCAATCTTTTCAACCAGTCCCTCATCCTTCAGCTTCTGGAGCATGGTTTTCTTGGCTTCCTGGATGCTCAATCCTTTAAGGTCGCCTGAGAGTTCGTTCATCCTGCCCCTGTCATCTATTATTACCCTGAGCCCAAGGTTGCTGTATTTTCTCCACAGGGCAAGGTCATTCTGGTCCCCAAAGGTACAGAGCATTTCAGCACCAGTGCCCTTTTCCATGTCAGCGTATTCGTCCGCGATCACCGGGACCTCATGGCCGTATAATGGGACCTTCACTTTCTTTCCGATCATGTCCCTGTACCTTTCATCTGCCGGGTTGACTATGATTGCTATGCAGGCCCCAATCAATTCAGGCCTGGTAGTGGCAATGAGCATGTTTTTGCTGGACTCCCCGAATTTAAGGTACACAAAATCCGCGGAAAGAACCTGGTCTTTCAGTTCAATCTGAGATATGGCTGTCCTGCATGTGGGGCACCTTATCGTGGGGGCTTCCTCTCGGTAGACTCTGTTTTTCTTCACAAGGTCAAGGAACATTTTCTGGGAAATTCTCTTGGATTCATCAGATGAGGTTCTGATAGAATTTCCGAAATTGGCGCTCATGCCTAGGTCCCGCCAGTTTTTGAGGAGTTCCGCTTCGGCCTTGTTGCTCTCTTCCGTGCAGAGCCTTATGAATTCAACCAGCTCAGTGCGTTCCCCTTTTATTCCCAACTGCTTTTCCGTGTACCTTTCGGTGGGGAGCCCGTTGTCATCAAATCCCCAGGGATAGTACACCTGAAATCCCCTCATCCTCTTGTACCTGGCAATGAAGTCCTGGTGAGGGTATGAAAAGGCATGGCCCATATGCATCTTGCCAGAAATGGTTGGTGGTGGTGTGTCAATGGCAAACCACCTGGAGCGATCCCTTACACTGGCATCATACCTGTAGATGTCATTTTCAATCCAGTGTTTTTTCCATTTTTCTTCAATATTGGGAAGGTCCAGTTCCATAGGAAAGGTTAATTTTCTCTGCATTAAAACGATTTGCTTCATGCCGATGATGCAGGCATATTCATGGTGGACTTTGCAAAATTCCGACAAAATGTCTTTTAGCCCCACACATCTAATGCCAATGTGAAGGAATCGGGAAACTCAGGCCAGGCTGCTGAATTTGAAACTTCAGAGAATAAGGGTGACATGGGTAAGGTGAAGCTTGTGGAACAGATATGTGATTACATCAGGTCTAACCTAATCTCCAGCCTCACCCTCGTAGATCTGGAAAGTAAATTCGGAGTCCGAGGCTATACAATCCAGAGGTGGTTCAAGGATATCATGGGAATCACCCCCAGGAAGTACATGGAAGAGCAGAGGATCCACAAGCTCAAGATCAACCTGAGGAAAGGCGAACCTATGCCGCAGGCAATCTACAGCACTGGCTACAGGTCGCAGAGTTGGCTCTATGAGGATTCACTTTCCAAGCTTGGCATGGTCCCCAGCGCCTACAGGAAGGGCGGAGACGGCGAGACAATTTATTTCCTCACCGGGAGGTGCGTCCTGGGCACACTGATTGTGGCTGAGACTGAGCAGGGAATATGTGCCGTGAGCATCGGAGACAGCGAAGAGGTGCTTGAACTTGCCCTGAGAAGGGAATTCTACAAGGCAGACCTTCAGAGATCAGAAAGGGCCAGGGAAAGGCTCAATTCACTTCTGCAGTATTTTGAGGGCCAGAGCCTCAACCTGCCGGTCGCTTTGCAGGGTACGGATTTCCAGCAGAGGGTCTGGACAGCCATTGCGTCCATACCTTACGGGGAAACAAGGACATACAATGAGATTGCAGAGATCATAGGGAAACCCAAGGCATACAGGGCGGTAGCAAACGCCTGCGGAGCCAACCATGTGCCCCTGGTGATTCCATGCCACAGGGTTGTAAGGAAAGACGGCTCACTGGGGGGTTACGCCCTGGGCGTTGACCGCAAGAAATACCTCCTCGAGATGGAAAAGAGGAACTCTTCAAAGAGATAGACGGGGAGAGGATTTTATGATAAGTTCAGCGGAAACTGAGAGCGTCCTGAAAAAGAGCCACTACTCTGGAAGAGTTTTGCCCATTGCTATCCTTGTAATGCTCAGCATAATCTGGGGAATGGCCTTTGTAGCCATAAAATATCTTGAGCCGGTTCTCAATCCGGTAAACCTGACTCTTCTCAGGTGGTTCGTGGCAAGTGCTGCGTTTCTTGCCCTCGCCCCATTCCTTGGCAAGATGAAGCAAAAGTTCCAGATGCGCGATCTGCCAAGGCTGGCACTGGTTTCTTTCGCAAATGTGGTCAGTTACCACCTTACACTCAACTTTTCAGAGAGTTCAATATCTGCAGGCCTTGCTGTTCTCATAACATCAATGGGGCCGGTTTTCATATTATTATTGTCATGGAGGTTTTCTCATCCCTGAT
>JAJZKX010000023.1 GCA_021850745.1 Thermoplasmata archaeon | reverse complement strand
GCCTTTCGAGGATAGAATCATCGTCAAATTGAGGCAGGGGGTGTTCCGGAAAGCTGGTATAATATGCGATGGAAAGAAAAAGCAGTTTTATCCATATGCACACCAGAGTGACGTGCACTAAGAAAGATGCCAAGCTCTAATAATCCGATATATGATGTGGCAATAGTTATCCCAAACTTCCTGCACATGCCCACCGGGGGTGACATGGAAGTCTCTTTTCTTTGCAAGCGGCTTGTCAAGGACGGCTTCAAGGTTGCAATAGTATACCTCATAAACCCTTTGAAGGGACTTGGTAAATATATCAATGATTACAGACTATCTGCTTATCTGCTCAAAAGGCCAATCCTTCACAAATTCTATTACACTGTTATGGGAAGCTCTTTTGGTTACTACATAGTATCTCCCATTGTGCGAAGTATCCTTGGTATTGATTTTAAAGAACAGTACAATGGTGCCAAAGTACTGTTTCTAAAGTATCTCGACGGGTTGACAGCAAATGTAATGATAGCACAGTCTTGGGAGGCAGCGTTTTTTGTTGACGCTTGTTCCACCGCACATAGAAAATTTTACCGGGTTCATCACGACCTAGATGATCCCAGTTTCTCAGGGCCATTGCATGAACTTGCTGCCTTGAGCTTCAAACTCCCCCTCAAAAAAATTGTCATGAATGAACACCTATACCAGAGATTCAAAGACAATTATCCAATAAGGAACGATATCGGGATCGAACTTGACAATTTCCCGTGTCTCGTATCCCCTCTGGAAAGAAAAAAAGTTGTGCTGATCCCCCTGAGAAGGAACACATCCAAGGGAGCAGAGTACGCTATTGAAGCTACTTGCCTCATTCACGAAGCTGAACCTGAAGCCAGGATCATAGCTTTTGGAAATTACCCCAAAGAAAAGGTGCCGGATTTTGTAGAATTCAATGGAACAGTTTCCGAAAAGAAGCTAGTGGAATTGTACAATTTAGCCTCAGTGACCGTCATTCCCTCCATAGTTGAAGGAACCTCCTTTCCTGCGCTAGAAGCAATGTCCTGTGGGTCTTCACTTGTGACTACCGACAACCATGGTGTTACAAGCATGGTCACCGATGGGTTGGATGCGATAGTTGTTCCTGTGAGAGACCCACCTGCAATCGCAAATGCTGTGGTATCCCTGCTGAAAAACATGGAAAAGCGTGTTTCTATTGCAAAGGCCGGAATGAATACTTCCAAAAAGTACTCCTATGAAAAAACTTATTACGACTTAGCCAAAGCTATTGGCCTGAATAGGTAAGGATGAGCTACCAGAATTCTTTCAACTTTGATGTGAAAGCTTCCCGGAACCTGACCTGAGAGAATCTATTTCTTGAGTTGTAAATTCTTTCCAGTTCATTTTTTTCTATGTTGATGGCATGAGTTAGCTGCTGGGAAGCTTCTTCAAGGTTTGCATATCCAAGACCGTATTCTCCGTTCTTCAGAACGTCCTCATAGGCTCCCCCCTCCAATGGAACGACTGGATAACAGCCGTAAGATATTGCCTCCGCCACAGATATCCCGTAATTTTCATTCTTCTTTGTGTGAAAATACACCTTGCTCTTCCTGTACAGCATTTCTTTGGTCCTGCTGTCCGGATTTGGCAAAAAGGAAACGTTTTCAGGTGCAATATGAGTGAGGTAATCATAGAAGTGTTTATCCGAAGACAACATCCTTCCTGCAATTGTAAATCTTGTGTCCTGCAGAATCCGAGCAACCTGAATTACTTTTTTGAGTTCCTTGTCTGGGCTAATGCGTCCAAAAGTCAGGACCGATTTATCCTTTGTTTCGAGTTCTACGGACGCCGGGAAATCCACGGGCAGATCCATGGTGTCGATCCGTATGTTAGATACACCCAGTGACGCCAGTGTTGCAATTGTCTGCCTTTTGGTAAAGTTGCCCTGCACGATGAAATACCCTCCCCTGTAGGCCCTGAATAACCCTGTTCCCCTGAGAAGCAATAGAGCTGCCTTGTCCATGTGTCCAGGCTGATGGGCCATGAAACCAAATATCTCATGTGCGAAATTGACTGTGGCATTATAGATGAAGACATTTGGGTGGTTATTCACCGTTAACCCGTCAGGCACGATACTCCGCAGTTCCTTTCTGAGCCTGATGATTGATGGTAGGACAAGTGTGGGATTTGACCAGTTTTGCCCGGCCAAAGAGGTGGAAACGACTGAATCGGAAGGGATATAATCTGGGAGGTATTGATGAGAACTGTCTGTAATGACACCCACTTTATATCCTGTGTCATTCAGGGAGTGATATATATGTTCAAAAACAGTCTGTCCTCCGCCAAACCTTGTGAATTCCTCAAGGATGCTAACCTTCACTCTGAAACCACCTTAGCCAATGCCTCACCTTATACCCGCAGCTAGTTTGGGATAAGGGATTATATATCTTCTTTAAGTTAATCCTCTTCATTATTTCACCCTAACTGGCTTTAAGATGAGATTTGTTGCAGTTGAACCCCGTTGAACCATAAGGTCCCCATCCATTGTATCCCGAAACCCCTGAATTCAACATAACCATATATAGAATCCACTGAGAAAGTGAGGTTAAATGACTCCCAACTACCATGTGATGAAAAGCTGGACCCATGTATCTGCCTGAAAGCAATGAGATTGGTCCCCTGATCTGAGGTCACCTGTATCCAGATTGAATTATTTGGACTAAAGTTGTTCGTCTTCAGTTCAAAACTGACTTTGTATTCGCCCGGATAAAGGTAAGTTCCGGGACCATAGAACATATACATGTCCGTTTGGTTATTTGTTGATGAGATAACATTAAAACCGGAGGAGCCACTGGAAAAGTTCGTGAAAATATCGGGCTCGAAAGTTGTATTCCGGGGAATATAATGTAATATTGTGCCTGTGTAACCCCACTCAAGGAGAATTAGGCCAGCACCCTCAGCAAGAATGCCATATTTTCCAGAGTGAAACATGCTGTTCACAATGTCGTACATGGATGTGGGCTGATAATAGAAATTTGGATTTTTGGCGTCGGCTATGGCGTAATATATTGGAACAGAGGCAATTGTCCTGTTTTGCAGAGTTACAGGCCATCTGTTATCAATGACATTTGACATGTTGAACGGGCGAATGTTTCCGAGGTAACCTGAAAGGAGGAGTACCGATCCAAAGGGCAGGGGTCGGGGCAGAACTTGCGGGAGATTATCTTGATATGCGACGTAACTAGTGTTTGCCGGAATTAGTCCCAGCATATAGTTTAGCTCTTTCACCGTGGTTTCATTATAAGTCGTTTTAGCTACAGCATTGAAGTTGTCACCGCTGTGGCTATTGAGAGGACCAAATGGTGCATATAGTGTGTTGAATAGCAACAGCACGATGATCATAACGCTGGCAATCTCAATGGTTCTGAAATGAATTCTTAGCTTTGGCAACGCTTTTCTGTTTACTATTTTTCCCGAGGATTGCTGATCCGTCCTGAGCAACCTGAGACTTTCAATGAATCCGAGAAACAAGAATGGAACGATACCTGCCACGTACTGGCCCTGGAAAATGAAAGGATATGTATAGCCAAAATTGTTAGAGGTCAAGATCATATAAAAAGAAGGTAAGGCCATTATAACCCACCTTGGCGATAGGATCGGAAGAAATAAAAGTGGAGCCAGAAAAAGCATCAGCACAAAAATCCGAGTATCTATACCCTGGAAATTATATGACCACGATGAGGACACTACCGTTGCTTCGAATGAACTAATGCCTTTTAGGAAAATATAGCCAGAAATTGTGAAAAATAACATTATCAAAAGGAGGACGAAAAGCACAACCAACCTTCTCTTACTGCCCTTTGCCTCCCCATCCCATGTCAGAGATAGAAGCTCTATCACCGCAAAGCCAAGTGGAAAAATGCTATAGGGGAATCTCACAAGCCCAGACAGGATCATGAAAGCTAAAGCAGGATAATACCGCTTTTCGAGGTAAAACATATAACCAATCACAAATAGTGGCATAAAGAAAACTTGGTAATGGAAGTCATACCAGAAAATCCCATACACCGGGAAATAAAGAAAAAACATTGGTGGGATTACAATTGAAAAGCCAACACCTCTCAACTTTGCAATGCGGAAAAAGGCAACTCCGGTGATCGTAACCATAAAAACCTGAAAAATAATCATCGCGAAGTAGTTGCCAGAGCCCGTAATCAGGGATAATGGGAACACAATAGCAGAATTCAGAATCGTAACAAGGTACCCATGCAGACCAAGATTTGTATGAAGTATGACCCACCCCCTTTCAGCAACTATGCCTAGATCGAAAACATGATCGTGGAGTGCAAGGTATTTTGTTAAAGCGAAATGGGTCCAGTATGAAAAATATATGATAGAGAATATGGATACTACCAAGTAAGGAATCAACAACGTCGAGAAATACACTGAAGTTCGAGGTTCCACGATTGCAACAGATTCTCTTGATCCTTTATCGTCACCAAGCACTGTCTCTGATCCTGTTTTGATATAAAGTTCTCTTCAAAAATGTTATTTGCTCATGTTATATGGACCTCCTATTGAAGACTGCCACAATAGTGTGCGATCCGATGTCCTCAAAGACCTCGGTCCAGTATGGGCTTGTTAACCTTGTAGTCAAGACATTAAAGGGCTTTGACAGAATCAGGATCGTCTCGCCGTTTATACCTGCCAATAGAATAGAATCTCTTGAAAAAATAGCAAACGCGGGTGTCTGGTCTGTGTCGAAGAAGAAGCGGTTTCTAAATTTCATCTACCGGATTTTGGAAGGGAACGAGTCAATGCTCTGGTCATTCTCCTGGTTGATGGAGGCAACGTATGGGGCCAATTCCTCGCTGTATGACAGAAACATCCATAAGCAAGAGGAAAATGTTATCATAAACATTTCGTACACAATGCCACTGAAATGCAAGATGCTCTGGAACCAGGCCTCTCCTCCAGCGGATACGCTCGTTCAGATGGGAAAAGCCAACCCCTTTGCTAAGGTGATAGTGAAGCTGTTCGGTTCCATCATCAAGAAGCTGGATGAAAAAATACAGAAGAGGCATTTTGCCCAATCTGAAATATTCGTGCATAATTCGGAATACTTAAAAGAAACCTATCGGAAACTGAATTATCCTTCTGGGCAAGTAATCTACGTTCCACGAGAATTCCCCTTGTCACCCCTAGCCCAAGAATTGCCGTTACGAGACTATGTCCTTGCCTACATCGGAAAGGAAACCGAAATTGACACACTAATGGAAATGGCCAGAAGGGGAGTTAAAATAATAAGCTTCGGAGCCAAAATCCCATTTGGAACCCCAATGTCCAAGATAAAACAGACAATGGACTTTCGTGGATATGTCACTGATGAAGAGTTGGGAAAACTCTATTCAAACGCACTGTTCACTGCGTTTCCGTTCACTGATGAACCTTTTGGCTGGGTCCCGTTGGAATCCATGTTCTATGGTACGCCTGTCTTAAGTTACAGTAAACAGGGCCCGGCAGAAACGATCTTAAATGGTTCGACAGGATGGCTCGTTGGGAGCAGCAGAGAGTTCATAGATAAAGCCGTTGAACTTTGGAATTCGGGAAACACGGGCGTTACCCGGAGCGCGTGCAGGAAGCGTGCAGAGCATTTTTCGTTCTCCAAAACGGAAGAGCAGCTCGACCGGATACTCATGGGGTACCCAGATGCTTAAAGGTTCAATTCTCATAATTAACTATGCGAAGAAGATGGAAGGAACGGCTATTGCGACGCGGATGTATTATGAAACTCTTCGTAAAAGTGGAAAGGTGGTTGAGTGGCACCAGCTAGTAGACAGGTTCGAAACGGATAGCTATATGTCATATCCAAAAACTTGGGTTGGTTCCCATGTTCCATTCAGGACTATTAGAACTGGATATGACAGGCTGGTTTATTTCCCCCTTAATATAAAGAAAATTACTGGAGGAGGAGTGTTTATTGCTGATCCTACCCTGATGAGAATCGGCCTTAAATCGGGAAATTTCATGGTCAAGGTGCACGATCTCATACCCATTTCAAAATACAGCGAATCTGCTTCATACAGAATGATATTCAGGTATACCCTTCCTAAGTTGGAGAAGGCATCAACTGTCATCGTCACCACAGATCACATGAAAGAAAAAATCCTGCCCTTTGTCAAAGATGAAAGTAAGATCATGAAGGTTACAGAACCCGTGAATGTGAGTAATGGAAAGAGTGAACAAACTGGTTCAAGATCAAGCAAGAATCGGGATTTTGTCAACGTGGCTTATGTGGCTGCAGACAGACCTTATAAGAACATATTATTCTTCGCTGATATAGCCTCACTGTTCCAAAAACTTTCATTGAAACGATACCGTTTTGTTTTGGTATCAAAACTAAAAGGTGAAACTAGGGACTACATAGACAGCCTTCACTTGAGAAACTTTTCTATCCTAACCAGTATCAACGACATCAGTGAGGTCTATAACAAGACCGACATACTTGTCAATACCTCGCTGCAGGAGGGATTTGGCCGTCCGATCGTGGAGGCCATGTCACACGGCGTGCCATCCATTGCCGGTGACATAGAGCCGTTCAGGGAGATTATTGGGAATTCTGGATTACTGATTTCACACAATCAACCTGACGATTGGGTTGAAGCAATTCTTTCACTTTCAGAACCCAATAACCTGCAGCGATTTTCCAGTCTTTGCAGAAAACGCTTTGAAGATAGTTTTTCGCACAAAATTTTTTCAATGCAGTTGAATCAGGCATTTGACACTTTCCTCCAGAATATCGGTGTGTAGTAAAAATGAACTTGGAAAACGTGTATTTCGGAAAGAACAAAAAGAACAGGGAACCCCCTGATCGAGGATTTAGTTGGCTGATTCTTTCTACGACGATCATCGGCCTGACAATATTTGTTGTAACATCCTTAAGGTACATGAGTTTCTTGACTTTGAACTGGGATCTTGGAATTAATATGCAGGCCCTGTGGACCAGCACACACGGATTCCTAATGTTTGAAAGCGCTGACTACCAGACGAGTGGCGTTCGGTCTTTTCTGGAAGTGAACACTGCATATATTGGAATTCCCATCTCCTACATCTATCGCCAGTTTCCGGGTGCGCTGACTTTGCTTTTTATCCAGGCATTCGTCATATCATTTTCCAGTATCCCTCTTTACTACTATTCCAGGAAGCGAATCAACGGATGGAAAATTCCGCTTCTGATAGCTATCGTTTACCTTACAAATTTTGCAGTACTTTCAGGAGTATTCTATGATTTCCACTGGGAGGCGTTTCTTCCAGTTGAGTTTTTTTCCTTCATCTACCTTTTTTCTGAGAAGAGATACGCCTTATCAGCCATACCGATGATACTCGGAGCCCTGACCCTGGAGGTCTTCCCTTTTATCGCGGGATCCTACCTTCTTTTTGCCCTGCTTTTCCCGTTGAAAATTGGGACAAACGAGAACATCAACGAGAAAGAAGCGAAGATTATCAGGGTCGCGAGCTTTGTTCTCCTACTGCTATCCGGAGTTGTATACTATGTTCTCGCATATGTTGGAGGGGCAGTCTTGCCGTCCCTACTGGGCACAAGCTATTCAAGCACAGGTTCCGCTGTTCATGCTGTATCTTACCTCTTTAACTTCGGGGTAAAATCATCAACGATATTCAATTCCCTCGTCTACTGGCTCTTACTTTTCGTCTCGATAGGGTTTGCACCTTTCCTTAAATGGAAAAACCTTACAATTATCGTTCCCTGGTTTTACTGGTCAGTTATTGCTCACCCGGTCTATACTGCCCAGTTCGGTGTGCAGTATGGCATAATTGCCATGCTGCTGTTAATGGTGCCTTTCATCGAAGGCATAAAGGAGATCCTCAAACGCTCAAATGGAGAGGATACCACCGGATTGAAGGCCCTTTTTATTGGACCGATGGCATTAATCATTCTGGCTTTCGGATTTGAGACCACAAGCGTATTCATAAACCACGTACACGTGACATTTTTCACTTTCCTGTTCGTGGCACTGGGAATTATGACTGCCCTGATCTACAGGTCAGGTCTTCTGGACAAAAAACTTCTACTTGGGTTCACCCCCAAATCAACGAAACGGTTGCTGTCGTACTTCATCATTGTTATAATTGCTGTGAGCCTTTTAATAGGCCCCCTCAACCCGGTAAATAAGTCACCACCTCTCACAGGTGGATACGCCATAAACTACGGGGTAAGCCCATCATTCCAGTATATGAACGAAATCTCGGGTTTAGTGGGCCATAACAGCACTGCACTTTCAACAGACAACTTATTTCCTTTCATAGCGAATAACCCCCACGCATACTCGTTCTTCTGGTTTCGTACAAATTACAGTTCCAACCAATATTTCCCCTATAATCAATCTAATTTGCCTCAGTTTCTACTAGTTGATTCATCGGAAATGTTCACCGTTCCAGCCCTGTTCCAGCAATTGGCGTTCAACAGCACAGTTTATGGAGAAAAAATAGAGATAATGAACAGCAATTACCCCGGAAATATATACCTATTCCAACTAGGCTACCACGGAAAGCCCCTGACTTACAAAACGTAAGAATATGTTCAGTGAGATGTAAACAGAATTGGCAACCATAATATATCACAAAATTTTTAAGTACCTGAGACAATGAAAACAGCAATCATTTCGGGGATAACAGGACAGGATGGATATTTTCTAACACAGATCTTGCTTTCAAATGGGTATTCTGTACATGGAATAATAAGGAGAAACAGCAGCATGAGCATTGGAAACCTTGCTCTGTTGCCCACTGATATCATGAATCAAGTCAACATTCACCATGGTGACCTGACGGATGCAAATTTCCTTTCAAAGCTTCTGAGAGATATCAAACCTGAGGAATTCTATCACCTTGCAGCACAGAGTTTTGTGGGATACAGTTTTCAGAACCCGTCCTCCACCTACGATGTGAATATCGGCGGCACACTCAACATTGCTAATGCCGTCAAAGATTACTCGCCAGAAACCAAATTGTATTTCGCCGCCACCTCAGAGCTATTTGGCCAACCAAAGACGACTCCTCAAAATGAGAATACGCCATTTCATCCACGAAGTCCATATGCGGTATCAAAATTGGCAGGTTTCTGGACTATTAAAACGTACAGGGAAGCTTATAACCTTTTCATGAGCAGTGGAATACTCTTCAACCACGAATCCGAGGTCAGGGGCCCCGAATTTGTAACGCGAAAGATCTCCCTGCACGTTGCTAAATATGCTATGGGCAAACACGATGTTCTGGAACTTGGAAACATGGACGCTAGGAAAGACTGGGGTTATGCAAAGGATTATGTGGAAGGCATGATCGATATGCTTCAATATAAACGACCAGATGACTTTGTCCTTGGTACCGGAGAGTTGCATACAGTGCGGGAGTTTGTGACCGAAGCATTTGGGAACATAGGAGTAAATGTGCACTGGAAAGGTACAGGTATTGGTGAAGTAGGCCTCTCTAATAAGGATGAGATCCTAGTCAGGGTCAACAGCAAATTCTTCAGGCCTCTTGAATCAGACAATTACGTTGCCGATTATTCCAAGGCGAAAAAGGAACTTGGGTGGGAACCGGATGTGAAATTCTCCAGATTGGTCAAGATAATGGTGGAAAGCGATATCAAAGCTCTCCAATCCTAACCCTAAATTACTTTTCAACTCTTCGGCCAACTAGTGGAGAATCAAGACGGAGATTAATTTCCTCAACCTAACAAAATTCTCTGGAAACAAGGACAGAACCATATCCTTGTTCTCTTTTCTGAATAACTTCAACATCCTAGTCAGGCCCAAATAAATTGAAGCACCAAATAGAATGTATGGAGGCAATAGGTAAATTGAATGCCCCAAGTCGTCCACCAATCCAGAAACAACAATGAACATTGCAAATGATGCAACCCATATCTTGAAAGTTCCAGATATGTCGAATGAAGCTACTTTCTCTGACCTAGCGTAAAAATACAGGACGAGGAATGTAGCTGCATAAACTGATGAATACCCGAGTGCGGCGCCGAGCAAACCAAAATGTGGAATCAAAAGGTATGATACCAGAACATTGATCCCAAAAGCTACAGCGCTGGAGTAAACGAATATCTTGGTTTTCCTGATAGAGGCGATTGCTTGAGTCAGAATATTTGTTGAAACGAAGAATGCAGAGAAGAACATCACGATTGAGAGCGGCAGAGCGCCACTCGAGTACTTGGGGCCACCTAGGAAATGTATGACAACTGGAGACAATGCAGATATTCCAAGTGCTGCCGGAACATAAATTGACATCAGCAACATCGAGGATACTTTAACTTGTGCAGAAATTAGTTCGCGTTCCCCACGCCCAAATAGTTCAGAAAATTTGGGCATCAGAATGTTATTGAATGGTACTGCCAGGAACCCTATTGAAGATGATATAAGGAGCGCAAAGTTGTATACTCCCAAAGAAGACAGGTTCAAAAGACCTGCCACAACAAACCTATCTGCATAGGCTGCGCCATAACCTATAAAACCGCTGAGTACCACTGGCATAGAGTACCTCATAAGTGTCTCCCCCGTCAGAGTTATGTGACTTCCCTTAAACTTGGATAACAGCTTCAGAATCAAGGCCAGTTCAATTATCACCCCCAGGAAAATACCAAGGGACCAACCAGCTATCAGAGAATCGAGGTTGTGTATGAAATAAGCAAGTGTGATTGATCCGAAATAATATGAAATCCAGATAATTATGTTAATGAAAGCCGAAAGCCTGAAATTTTGAAGCCCCAAAAGAGTTCCATTAAGGATTGTGAACAATATGTTTCCCACCAATACAATGCTGAGTAACCTGATTAGGTTAGTATATGAGGCAGAGTGGAGGAACAGGACGGAGAGTAATGGGCTGAGCAGCAGGAGCGCCAAGAATCCGATTATGGAAACAGCAAAACCATAGGTAATGATCTTGTAGAAAACCTTGGCCGCTGAAGCATAATCTCCTTTTCCTATGCTATAAGATGTAAAATGCTGCGAAGCTGTGCCCAGCCCGAAAGAGAACACAACCTGGAAGAGGCCAATAATAGCAAGGAAAAGTGCTATGGCACCCACTGCCGTCGTGCTAAACAACCTTACAACAATAAGGTAGAATATCATGCCTGAAAAGATCTGTACCCCAGAGCCCGAATACTGAAAAAGTGCATCAACTCCCAGGGTACTCGATTGGGGGTGGGTTCCGTCCATATTTCAAATGGGATATTCCTAAAAGATTTATAATATCCCCCTTTATCTTATCTGCAAGATTTCTTATTCACTAAACTACCGAATACCGCGAATCATGATTAGACGATGAATTGGAAACGGTTTTCTGAATTCTTATACAAACCAATACAAGTGAGAATGGAGTTTACTGCCTGCTCACTTAAACACTCCCCTGCATATTTCCATATTACGCTATCAGCACGAAAGACTTGTTCACGTTGATGGCGAATCCGGGATATTGCGGCACAATAGTCACCCTGTAAACCTGGCTTGCCGAGAAAACCAAATTTTTCTCATTCAACCACAGTTTTCCTTTTCCATCCACCGCAGGTCCCGACTGTATAATTCTGAAGTAAAGTGGAATGCTATTCTGGAGGTTGCCTGTCAATTCAACCCTAATATTTATTGAGTCGATGTATCCCGTTGAGTTTATACCCTTAATAGCAACATTGCTTATCACAACCTAGCTATGCCCTTGACCCACCGTATCGTGTATAGCCATTCCGGAACCAACCACTATTAAAACAACAAGCATCAAGCTTATCCTCTTAAGTTTAGACCCAATTGTAAAATTACTAGGGCTTGCCTTAGTATGCTCTTCGTGGGAATGTGCTCTTGTGAATACGTCCTGAAGCGGCAGCAAAGTAATGAAGACCCAGAAGTACAGGTACTGCACAAAGAGTCTGTAATTCAACAGGGAAATGATGATTGGGAAGGCGAAAAGCATGTATTTTGCTCTATCGTAGTTAGTAATGTAAAAGGTAATAGATATCAGAAATCCAGCAATAAGCAGGATTGTAAATACATATCTGCCAATGGGAATAATGCCGAGGAAGGATAACTGAGCAGGACCGTAACCGGTCCCCATTAAAGGTGAAAACTCATTGGCAAACATTGATTGTACAAACATGGTTGGATTTAGGGCGATAAAGTATCCGTTAATAACCACGAAAGAGAGTACCGTGAGTAAAATCCACTGAAATACCTTTGTTTTTCTATATTCCTTGTAGATAAAATGCATGAAAAACGGCGGAGAAATTATTAGGAACTGTTTCGTAGATAGTGCCAAATCGTAGAAAATTTCTGACAGTTTTATCTTTGGAAGCACGATATAGGAAAGCATAATTAAAGTGGCTCAAAAAACGTCTTTATAAGCAGACCCTGACTGATAAGCAATGTTGCTATTAAGGGTAT
>JAJZKX010000237.1 GCA_021850745.1 Thermoplasmata archaeon | reverse complement strand
TAGAGAACCATTAATATTTGAATTCAAAGTAAAAACATTCCCACTGTGGGTGATGCCAGCCTGAGATGGACTGACTGTTCCATTTGAATAAATTGTAACATTCCCATTATACGTTCCAATACTGCTAAAAATTGTATGATTGAGGATATCTGGCATTGCATTGCCAGAGGTTGCAATAGCTGTACCGGATACAAGGAGGAAAGACACAACAACAAGATAAACCATGAGTCTGCTATTCATTGACATAGTAAAATTATCCCAATATATTAATTCTTGTTAAAAGTATAAAAAAGAAAGTTAAAAATTCCATTCCCGCCTAAAGTGCTTCTTTAGAACCTTTGTCCATATTGAGGTTAGAATTGTGCTGGCCTGCATTTATAATTCTTTCGGGGTGAAGTTTCCACTCTACTAAAGTCATCAAGCCAGAAAGAGGAATCCAGCCTATGCCAATATATGCCGCAAGGTTATAGGGATATGATGGAGGAGAAGGATAGAGTGAGAAAAATATAACTGCTCCAAGTACTCCGATAGCAATTGCAGGAAATAGGAGGTGCTGTACTAATCTAAACTCACCTTTTCGCCTCATGTAAAAAGGTAGACCAACAGATGCGATAATATGCTCGGTATAGGCTGAGTAAGCGTTGGCATAAAGCATAAGCAGTCCACCGGCCTCAGGACCATAAATGAGACCGAATATGATCGCAGGAATCAGAGAAAGCAGAAACACAAAGAGAGCGGACATTGCCGGTGAGCCTATTTTCTTGTGCACCTTGCCTATTGATTCCGGCAGAAATATTATTCTATCCTTTGCGAACCTGTAAAATATCCTTGCGTTCCCGTTACTGACGGAAACATTGTATCCCATGAAACTGTTGATTGTAAAGACAATAAGAAGGATAAACAGGATATAGGACACATTTTTGAAGAGAATAAGTCCCGGATCTGGCTGTATGGCAAATGATCCCATGGATGCGGGACCATATCCTACAGTGAAGGCATAAGCCACAAGAAGGAGTGTCCCACCAGCTACAATTACAGTACTTAACAAAGCTCTGCCCACTGCTTTTGTAGGCTCCCTTGTTTCTTCAGCCAGTGATGTTATTGAAAGAGTGGTTCCAAAGAACAAAACAACTGAATATATCATTGAATAGAACAGTTGAGGTACTCCTCCGGGAAGGAATTTGGTTGTAAAAACGAGGAGGGTGTTCGCAGAGCCTGCTTTGAAAATAATCAGTACAGAACCTACGATCAGAATTAGGACCTCTATCAGCCCACCAATAATCTGATACTCTGTTGAAACCCGGATTCCAAACCATGTGAACAGAAATGCAACTAAAGCAGCTGCGATAACTATAGGCAGCCAGAATATTAGACCAGAATATGCTGGATTAATTAAAGTTATAAATGCAGCCAGACCAAGGAACCCGAATCCTGAATACCCAAGCGTACTATAGAAAATCATGTTCCATCCCTGAAATGTTGCGACCTTACCTCCCAGGCTGTTACCAGTAAAACTGTAATAACTTCCCGAAGAAGATACGTATTTCGAAAACTGATAACCAGTGTTCATTATGAACAGATAGAAGACGATTCCAAGGAGGATTGAAAGTGGAGTGGCGCCAAGGGCAAAAAGGGCAACCCCTGTGAGAAGATAAGCAGCATCAGCTGCTATAGACATAGTTCCCATTGCCTGCCAAAGCAATCTAAACACTCCGATCGAATTCCTTCTTAACTCTGTGTAACCTTTATTTTCATCAGATAGAGCCATTTCCTCGAGGTCATGTCTTCTTGCTATTTAGTATTTCGTATTTGTAGTACGAAGTACGTACTTACTTGTTCATGGGCATCTTAACAATTAGCCTCCCACGCTTTAGCAGACTTGAGGTTCAATCTGTGGGATCTCATTTTCGTGCTCAATCTTAATATCTGGATTATGTCATCTTCTTTTTTTGTTACTATATTTTCTGTTTCAGCTTTTCAAATCAAATACAGCAAAGTTTTAAAGAGGATTATTGGCATAACATAAATGGAGTTGACATAATTTGGCAGCTTACAGCAGAAGGATTCAGACACTTCAGTTCAGAATTGACACAATGAAGGCTAATCCAAACAGCACAGCAAATTGTTCGCAGATCGCAAGGATGGAGATAGAGCTTGCCCAGCTTTACAATGCCCAGGGTGAAAAGGCAAAAGCTTCAGAACTGATTGATGATGCTTACAAGAGGCTGGATGACCCGGAGTGCATTAAAAACAGAATGACCGACAGTATGCTCAACTATCTTAAACAGTATAAAGAGAACCCCCGAATGGCTGATGTCAAGCCTATGCCATCTTACTATAGATATATTTCACTCATAATTCTTCTTATCGGTTATGCAGGAATATATGCATTCTCCCAGTTTGTTAAAATATCCTCAAATGACTACTTCATAGGCATAATTATAGTATTCATATTCAGTATGATCATCAACTCAGTTCTCAATTCTAACTACAAGAAATATGTTCAGAGGACAGTAAGTGGTGGTTCATCAATGACTCAGGAAGCATCATCTACATCCTCATCAGATGGAAACACTATTTCAACACCTCAGGATCCGCGGCTTCTTAGTAATGCGGACAGAGATCTAATGTCCGCAGGAAATATGTTAAGAAAGAAAGATTATACCGGAGCCCAGGGTAAGGTAATGGAGGCCATTAACACATTGAATGACCCAACATGCCCTCAGGGGGAAGCAAG
>JAJZKX010000236.1 GCA_021850745.1 Thermoplasmata archaeon | reverse complement strand
TGTATTTCCGGGATGCGCGTACTTCTTTCCCCTGAGCACTGAGAGTATTGCAGCTACTGCAGATAAAGTCCCTCCAATATAGAAAGAATCCCTTAAAGCATGCATTACAGCTGGACCCAGAGCCCCTGGGAACCATGTGTTTGCCGTCATTGTGGCTATTGCTGAACTGCTTATTGATGAATAAAGGCTTGGAGCGGAGACCTGAATGGAAGAGAGGATTGTGGTCATGGGGTTATACCCGAGAAATGCCGCAAATATTGCCTCTGTTGGAGGAAGTGAATCAAGTGCTGATTTCAGCTGGGGTGCGCCTGCTGATGTGAGGGCGATGTTGAAGTAGTGAGGCAGGTTTGTTGAGAGTGCCAGTATGACGATTGTGAAAAATATTCCCATGCTTGCAGTCTGTGCCACATTCCTCATAGTTGCAACCATTCCGGATGAAACGCCTCTGTTCTCGGGAGATACTGAGTTCATGATGGCTGCTGTGTTTGGAGCTGCAAACATTCCACTTCCAAACCCGAGCATATAGAGCGTCAGACCGAATGGAAGGTATGTAAATGTGTATGAGAAGAATGTCAGGATCACAAATGCTCCAGCCACTATGAACATTCCTATAGTTGCTATGCCCCTTGCTCCATAGCGATCTGAAAGCGCACCTCCAAGTGGACCCATGGTCAGGAATCCGAGAGTCATTGGAATCATGTAGATTCCGGCCCAGAAGGGAGTTGATGCAAAGGAGTAACCGTGCAGTGGAAGCCATACACCCTGGAGAAGGATAATCAGCATGAACATTACTCCTCCCCGGCCCAGCGAAGAAAGAAGTGATGCCAGGTTACCGAAGGCAAAAGCCCTGATCCTGAAAAGGGAGAGCTTGAACATGGGCTGTTTTACCCTTGTTTCGACAAATGGGAATGCGACCAGGAGTGCTGCCCCTACAGACAGTCCTGCTATGACAAACGGGTTGGTCCAGCCCATCACGTCCTTTCCGTATGGAAGGAGTGCATAGGTCAATGCAAGAAGAAATATTGTGATGCCGCCACCGAAAACGATGTTGCCGACATAATCTATTTTCTGACTCCTGTCCCTTACTGAGTTGTCCTTCAGTTTTGTCAGTGACCATACTGTTCCCACAATGCCTATTGGAACGCTTACCAGGAAAACGAGCCTCCAGTTGATGACAGCCAGAACCCCTCCCAGGATCAGCCCTATAAATGATCCGCCCAGTGCAGCTACCTGGTTCAGGCCCAGAGCTTTTCCTCTCTCATGAATGGGAAAAGCGTCCGTAAGGATAGCTGTGCTGTTGGCAAACAGGAAAGCCCCGCCCAGTCCCTGAATCAGCCTGAAAATTATGAGTTCCAATGCACCGGTTGTTCCCTTTCCCGGAGTTAGAAAAAGGAGTATTGAACCTGCCGTGAAAATTACAAAACCAAGGTTGAAAAGCCTTGTTCTGCCATAAATGTCTGATAACCTTCCGATGGTGAGCAGTATTACTGCAGTGATTATGTTATACCCCATTATCATCCATATGAGGTAAAGGAAAGCCCCTGGAGCAAATGGATTGAGATCAATTCCGCCCTTTCCCAGAATCGCCGGTAAAGATATCAGGATTATTGTTCCATTTATGGCCGCCATCAGCACACCAATTGTTGTGTTGGAAAGCGCCACCCATTTGTAATGGACCATGACTGTCAATCACTAAATAATTCAACCTATAAAGTATTTACCGAAACAGAAAATTTTCTTCACGGATGCTTAAAAATAAGGGTTCTATCTCAGTGTAGCCATTGCCTTTGAGATGTCCTTGACTTCCATCTCGGTTGTTATAAGAGGTATACCCTCAATTTCAGCCAGCTTGATGGCCAGTTCATCAATCCTGTCAGGCTTTATATATACCACGGCAGCGGGTTTCAAGGGATGCACCCGGATAGCAATCATGGGACTCCTGCCCATTTTCACTTCCGTAAAGAATATCACTCTCTGGCTTGACCATCCGTAGAGTTTGTTATATTCCGAATATGAAAATGAGAGTATGCCCTTGATTCCATCCACAATTGTATATCCCCGGATATACCTGTTCAGGCCCACAACCGAGCAGTTTGTGCCCTTGATGAGCCTTATGACACGTTCAAGCGATACATCATGATTGTAGTCACCGAGATCCAGCAGGGCATCCGAAGGGACCCCGCTGTTATATCTCCGCAATATGAGGCCCCCTCTGTGCCTGTCTATCTCAATCAATGCGAGAACTATCTTCCTGATTGAAGTGACACCCGGAGATTTCCTCCTGCCCGATTCATAATCACTTATGACTGATGGGGATATCCCAAGATATTTTGACAAATCAAGCTGGGATACATTGAACTCTTCCCTCCATTTCCTTATTGTTTCCCCGGGATTTTCCGATATGGTTATCTCACCGGCAATTTTTTCATGAAGTTCCACGGTTGAGTAGATATGGATGGGATAAAAATATGTTGCATTGAACATATTTTGTCCTGCAAATACCCGCCATAAAATGAGGTTTGTTTTCCGGCTTCACCGTCATTTGTTCTTATATCTTTCAAGATCACACAGAACAGGCATGGAAAATTACTTTTTCAATGATTCAATTGGGAAGGAGTGCCGCCTAGAACTAAAGGGAAGCCATGGTACCTGTACGCAATAGTTGCCTTTGTGCTCCTGATCCTTATCCTTACAGTATATGCAGGAACCTGGCCACCATTCTCTGTCGTGGAATCCGAAAGCATGGAAC
>JAJZKX010000235.1 GCA_021850745.1 Thermoplasmata archaeon | reverse complement strand
CATACCTCGAAATTCAGGTAGAAATCTCCCACAAGAATTCCCTGGTGAATGGTGGGCTTAAGCAAATCATGGGAGAGGAATATGAGCGACGTGGCTATGAACAGTATCAGAATACCCCATGAAATCAGGAAGTGCATGATTCCGGCGTACCTGTTCTTGAGGTTTTTCCGGTGGAAGAAGCCGTAGCCAAGAATCTGCTTTATCATTCGCGGGCCGTTGTGCCAGCCGTAATTGACCATCTTCCTGAATGTTATGCCCATCCTGCTGTATGACCGGTACCACCAGTACAGGACGAACGGGACTATGGTGAATGAAAGAACATAATCGATGATCAATTCAGTGTTTCCTATGAAAGCCAGCGTTGGGCTGGTAATGGGAACTGCCATCGGTTCTGGTTATCACGGGTGACATATATAAGTTGTTTGCAGACAGCATTCCTCCTTACGTTCTTGACGAATTCTGTCATCAGGGATTGTGAGATGCTGCTGAGTGATCAGGCTTATTTATTGAATCTGCGATCACTCATCAGCATGCAGCCCATTGAATCCCAGTACTCTCCGGAACTGAAGACCAACAGGAAAAGGATGACATATGTTGCCATTGCCGTGATCATCGTTGTTTCGGGATATTTTGCTGTTTCCCATATGAGTACAGGGGATACCGTTAATGTGAACTGGCTGCAGGTCAACTTGCAATACACAGCAGGTTCAGGAAATCTTGGGCCGGCTGTCCAGTATATTCAGGAGAATGTCCATACAATATCCGGCGGGACGGATCATACATATACCATAACCCTCCGGGATAGAGGCACTTCCTCCAGCTCTGTTCTCTCAATATCCTCTGATACGCCTGGATTCCTGATAAAATCATCATCCCATCTTCCCATTGTTGTCAGGCCCGGCTCTGCGACAACACTTTCATTCACTGTTTCAACACCCTCTGCCAACTTCGTTGGAAATCTTGTCGTTACGCTGGTTGTGGGCCCCTGATGTTAGCAGAATATGAGATTCAACCTCTTTTCCGAAATTTTCTGCCGCCTGGAAAAGATTGGAAAAAGGCGGAAAAACCGTTTCCATGGCCTCTATAAAAACCTTGTGATACATTTATGGTCAATTTCAGTATTTTCAGAACGATAGCTATGAATATAATATTTGCATATTGAACTGTGAGACCGGAATACGTCAAGGTTAACATACCCTCAGGTGAAAATTATATCAGGCTGAGGGAAACTATCCATGCACGTACGCTTCACACTGTGTGTGAAGAGGCCAGGTGTCCGAATGTGGCAGAATGCTGGGGATCTGGCACGGCCACGTTTATGATAATGGGCAGCAACTGCTCCAGAGGGTGCAGATTCTGTTCCGTAACCCATGGAAGGATGCAGCCCCTTGATCCGGATGAGCCTGAAAAAGTTGCGCAGGCTGCCAAGCTTATGGAACTCAGCTATGTTGTCATCACATCGGTCGACAGGGATGATCTCCCTGATCAGGGAGCACACCACTTTTCAAGGGTGATTAGCAGGGTGAAGCAGGAAATCCCCCATGTGGAAGTTCTGATTCCGGATTTCCGTGGAGAAAAAGATCTCATTCGCATGATAATAGATGCTGAACCATCAGTTCTTGCACACAATGTGGAAACTGTCAGAAGGCTCACGCCAGGGGTCAGGGATCCCAGGGCCGGCTATGATCAGTCGCTTGAACTTTTGAGGTTTGTGAAGGCTGTTAATCCGGAAATGCTGACCAAATCGTCCATAATGCTGGGACTTGGCGAACATGATGATGAGGTTGCAGAGACCCTGGAGGATCTCCGGTCAGCAGGTGTGGACATCGTAACAATCGGGCAGTACCTGCGTCCATCCAGGATGCAGCTTGAAGTTGTGGAGTATTCGCCTGTGGAGAGGTTCAGCAAATTTGAGAAGATGGCCTATTCCATGGGATTCTCATTCGTGGCTTCCGGTCCTCTTGTGAGGACATCCTACAGGGCCGCGGAAGCATGGGCAAAGAGGAGGTTGAAAAATGACTGAAGTAATTAATGAACAGGTAGAGAAGGAAAAGCACATTAGGGGTTTTGGGGCCATGATTCTTTCCAGGACCCTTGACAAGAAGATTATAACAGCACAGAGGCAGGGAAGGGTGGGCTTCTATACTCCCACCATGGGCCAGGAGGCTGCACAGATAGGGCTCTCCATGGCGCTATCCAAGGACGACCTGCTCTATGAGTATTACAGGGACGTGCCAATGATGCTGCATCGTGGCGTTCCCCTTGAAATAATCCTCAACCAGGTTTTTGGAAACAGGGATGATCTTGCAAAGGGTAGGCAGATGCCAAGCCACCTGGTGGCCAGGGACTACAACTTCATGTCTGTTCCCAGCCCTGTTGCAACGAACCTGCCCCTTGCTGTGGGCACGGCGTTTGCCAAGGTCTACCGCCATGAGCCGGGAATAGTTGTTGCCAGCTTCGGCGACGGATCCTCCTCCACACCAGATTTTCACTCAGCGATGAACATGGCTGCAGTCTTCAACCTCCCCGTTCTGTTCTTCTGCGAAAACAACGGCCTTGCAATTTCACTTCCAGTTGAGAAGCAGACAAAAACCGAGATATGGAAAAAGGCGGAAGCCTATGGCATGGCAGGCTTCAAGGCAGACGGCAGTCACAACATGGTTGAGATGTACAAGGTTGCACAGCAGGCTGTAGATCATGTGAGATCTGGCAAGGGACCGGCGCTTCTTGAGGCCAGATGCTTCAGGATGGGGCCGCACTCCACGTCCGACGATCCAACAAAGTATGA
>JAJZKX010000234.1 GCA_021850745.1 Thermoplasmata archaeon | reverse complement strand
CTTCCTGGGCCTATCTTTTCGGTCATTTCACATATGGCACGGTTTTTGTCTTAATCCTGTCGGTAGGCTTCACATATTTTGCATTCAGGACTCTTGCCACAAGCCAGATAGAAAAAACCAGAGTAATAGGATCAGTGAGAGAGAAGAGAGATAAAAACGGAAATATTATTGTGAAAATTCCAAGAGAAACAACCTTCAGAAACAGATCCATCGCTTACAATACGATAGCCTTCAACTTCTCAAGGGTACCCATTTATTCCAGGACATCTTTCATTTCAAGGAACAGGAGCGGAACCACGAAAATTTCAAGGGTTGTAATCGTGGGCATTGTTATATCAGTCATTCTAAACTCCATTCTTGTTAAATTCAGCACCAGTGCATCCACTGATCCATTTCTTTCCATATTCATAGCCGTATATTCGGTTATGTTCATACCGCTGCTTTTCAGCCAGAGTGCTCTGTCTCTGGAAAGGGCATGGTTATCGTTCACATCAATGGACCCGGGAATTTACATGAAATACTTCATTACTGGAAAGATTCTGCAGGCCCTGAGTTTCACTGCACCTATTTCCGCCGGCCTCATATTTATCTCACTATTTTACGGCCTTCCCTATCTGGGCCTTGCTCTTCTTGAGCTGGTACCAATTCCATGCCTGCTTATAGTATATATTTACATTGGTTTCTCGGTCGGGGTATTCCAGATTCGTGATCCTGAATTTGTCACCCAGCAGTTCAACTCAAGGCAGTTCTTCAATGTGTTACCATCATTGCTGTTTCTCCCCCTTGCCGCTGTTGCAGTGCTTGTCCCATACATTGGCGCTGTTTTTGCAGTGGTGATGACTTTGTTTGCACTGATTTCCATCACCAGAACATCCATGTGGAGGAGAAAGGCATTCAAGCTCATAGAAAGTGGGTTTGTGTGATTTGCAATAAACATCGTATTGCAGAGGTCACGCCAAAAATTTATCTAATGGCATTACTTAATACATTTATGGCTAAATTTCCCAGTGATGAATGGGTCAAACTGTATTGTGAGAAACTTAACTCGAACCAGAAATATGCCGATGCTGGCAAAAACTGGGAGGGCGATATTGTGTTCGTTGTGGAAAGGGATGAAACCCATCCTCAGGATGACTACATATACCTAGACCTTTACCATGGGAAGTGCAGATCAGCCAGATACGTTCATAGCGGGGAAGAGGTCCCAAAATCCGAGTTCAGTTATAAGGGCAAGTTTGGAAACTGGAGGAAACTAATGGATGGACAGATTGATCCAATTCAGGGGATACTCACAGGCAAATTCAAGCTGGACGGTTCCAAAATGAAGATCATGAGATTTACAAGTGCTGCGAAAGAGATGGTTAACACAGCTTCAACTGTGGAAACGGAGTTTTAAGATAATAAATGTGGTTTTTCAGGTCCCCAAGGATTATTTTTGGTGAAGATTCTCTGTCTTTCCTCTCTATGGTTGAAAGCAAGAGCTTCTTAATTGTAACCGACAGATACCTTGCTGGAACTAAAATACTGGAAAAGGTCATGAAGGCCATTCCACCTGATTCTGAAACAATGGTTTTCTCCAAGATAGGATCAGAACCTCTACTGTCGGAAATGACAAGTGACATGGATTCAATTTACAGGTTTAAACCTGAGATCATAATTGGACTGGGTGGTGGGTCATCCATTGATGCCGCAAAAATAATCTATGCACTTTATGAAAAACCAGGACTCTCTGCATATGATATCACCCCGATGGATAATTTCGGCTTCGGGTTCAGGTCAAAGCTTGTTGCCATACCAACTACAAGCGGTACGGGATCAGAATGTTCTTGGGCAGCAGTTTTCTCCGATGACAGAGAAAAGAGAAAAAACGAGGTCGCATCCCCTGAAATTCTTCCTGATTATGCCATACTTGATCCAGATCTTGTCCTGGATCTTCCAAGGGAACAGACCGTTAATACTGCGGTGGATGCAATCACACATGCCGTCGAGTCATACGTGAGCCAGTGGAATAACCATTACTCAGATATGCTTGCGGAGAAGGCCCTTTCCCTTATCACTCCCAATCTTTTCAGAGTACTTTCAGATCCTCATGACGTTGTTGCAAGGGAAAGCGTTCACATCGGTGCTTCCATGGCCGGTCTTTCTTTCTCAAATTCCCAAATAGGGCTTGCCCATGCTCTTGGACATGCATTGGGGGCGTGTTTCAGCATACCTCATGGAAAAACTGTGGGACTATATCTGCCGGAAGTTGTGAGGTATAATTACGGTAAGGCCAGTTCCAAATATGATCGCCTCAATGATCTGTTTCCTGAAAAATACAGATCAAAAAGTCTGGTTAACACGCTGAAAAACTATTTCAAGGCAATTGGGCAGCCGGTTAAAATTGGGGATGTACCAATAGGTGAACTGGATTACGGGAATAAGCTTCAGGATATGGTCGAACTGGCTTCCCAGTCAACAGGAGTTCTTACAAACCCGGAAGAATCAGACAGCAAATCAATAGAAGATCTGTTCCGAAGCGTGATATGAAACAGTCTTTCCGCATCTTTCTCACAACTGACCTGGTGAGACCCAACGAAAGCGAAAACATGGTATAATTTCATCCCCTGACTCATTCTTTTCATATTCAGAGACCAGGTTTTTCAACCAAATCTCATTGAAGCATTGATTCCAGATCTAACCATGAAATTATAATTAAGATATATCAATTACCAAAATCATGGCACTGGAGATAAGAAGAGAGGCCAAGAGCATAGCCATACGCAATCCTGATTCCATACCTGTTCTGAGTTTCATAGGGAATGGAACAGGG
>JAJZKX010000233.1 GCA_021850745.1 Thermoplasmata archaeon | reverse complement strand
CACCAATGGAATGCAGATGGGGCAGATGGCTGTCCTATTTGGGGCGAACGACTGGGGTGGTACCATTTATGATGAAAAGGTTATACCAGCCACAGGCAAGCAAGTTGGCAACCTGAGGAAGGAGCTTATTGTCAACAGCCTCTCCCAGATTGGCATGTACCCTGTCGAGAGGGACAATCTCTACAGAGTGGTAAAATATTACAGCCAGTGAAGCAAATAGGGAAGCAATTGCAGGAATCACAGGGTACTTAACTGACACTCTGGGAATAAGAGGCACTATTAAGTCCAGGATAGAAGATTTTATAGTGGAAGAAATCCCTGATAGTGTCCCAAGAAACTCAACCGGGAAGTACACTATCATTAAAGTCAGACTCACAAACTGGGATACTAACCATTTCCTGATGTATCTCGCCCGCTATCTGAGGATAAGCAGGAAAAGGATTACTTACTGCGGCACAAAGGACAAACGGGGCATTACGACCCAATATTTTTGCGTGAACAGTGATTTCCAGCCAGAAAGGATAAACATAAAGGACGCAGAAATTTTAGAGTCTTTCAGGTCTGACAGGATGCTGAATCTCGGAGATCTGATGGGAAATAGATTTACTGTCGACCTGAGGATTGATGAAAACTCAATGCCAAAAGTGCAGGAAACTGTTGACCAGCTGAACAACCGTGGGGGATTCCCAAATTTTTTCGGCCTCCAGAGATTCGGAAGCATTCGCACTAACACACACAGAATAGGGAAGCTTATTGTGGCAGGCCAATATGAAAAAGCTGCAATGCTTTACCTGTATGATCCTCAGTACGATTCTGAATCCTACAGGATTAATTTTGCTGAACACAACGATCCTGCCATTGCCTTGAAAGAGTTTCCCGAAAGATTGGATTTTGAAAGATCCCTGTTGGGATACATGCTAGAGCACGGAAATCTTCAGGACGCTTTCAATGCCCTGCCAAAATCTCTCTCCATGATGTTTGTCCACGCGTACCAGTCTTATCTTTTCAACAGGATCCTTTCATTGAGGATGAAGAAATATGGAAACCTGCTGGAACCAATTCCTGGTGATACTGTCTTAAAAGTTGATGGTTTGTTCAACGCATATAAAAGTGAGGAGATTCAGGTTAACAGGCTCAATGTGCAGAAAATTTCAGGCATGTGCAGGAATGATACATTGAGGATTTCCATTCCACTATTTGGTTATGAATCAAGAATTTCCTCAGGGGAGCAGGGTGAACTGGAGACTAAAGTTCTGGAGGATGAGAATGTTACTCCGGATATGTTCAGAATACAGGGTTATAGTGAACTATCCTCTAAGGGAGAAAGGAGAATAGTATCATGCAAGCCGGTAGATTTTCAGCTTGGAGAAAAAGGCATCCTGAAATTCAGCCTGGGAAGGGGTGTTTACGCAACCTCTCTTATCAGGGAAATATTGAAAGATGCGGAAATTGCTTGAGTCCATAGCTTTTTGATGCTCTTGCAGGTTGAAATTCCTTTACTGGAAAGAAAATAAGAAAAATGGTATTGGATTAAATAAGTCCTACTTTTTGTAGTTCCTTCTTTACCTTGATAACTGCCTGCTCAATTTCGCTCTCTTCCTTGGCACCTGTGCAGACAACCTTTCCGGATCCAAAGAGAAGAAGCACTACCTTTGGCTCTTCCACCCTGTAAACGAGGCCAGGGAACTGTTCTGGTTCGTATTCAACATTTTCAAGGCCCAGCGACATAGCAATGTCTGTCAGATTAAGGGAAGCTTCCAGATCGTATACAGCAACAATGTTCTGGACAACGATTTCGGGATTGTCATAAACCTCTATTCCGGCCTTTTTGAGCTTCTGGATTATAGTTTCAATGGTCAGCCTTACGTTTGCGAGATTCTTGGCACCAGTGCAGTTTACCTTTCCGCTTCTGAAAATCAGTACGGCAGTCTTGGGTTCATGAAGTCTATAAATGAGACCGGGGAACTGTTCTGGTTCGTATTCAGATCCGTCAAGAGCTAATGCGATCCTGCTAAGGTCGAGGTGTTCAGCAAGTGAAGTTGAAGCAACAATATTTTCGATGGCAATCTTTTCTCTCTCACTCATAAATAACCCTTTCTTTCTTTATTTATAAACTATATTTAAACATGCTTTTAATACTAAGGCAAAGGCGACTTCCCAAATTTCTCCCACTTTAACTAATTTTGCAAGAAGTTTCCTCAAAATATGGGCCGGCTGATTAATGGGGTTATTTTCACATCTGCCCAAATGCCTTCGGTGAAATAAGGGAATGAAAGGAAAACGGCTTTTATGTTTGAAGTAAAAGAAATTTAAGTGAAAATGTGGAAATATATCTTTATCCCATGTTTAGGGCTTCCTTGGCTTCATCTGTCATCATGCTTGGGTTCCATGGCGGGTCCCAGACAAGTTCCACGTCAGCAGCTTCTACATTTTCTAAATTCTCCACCACCCTCTGTGCCTCTGATAAGATCCATGGGGTAACTGGGCAGGTTGGAGCCGTCATGGTCATTTTAATGTAAACTCTGTCTTCATTGATGTCGATATCGTAAACCAATCCGAGGTTTACAATATCCATGCCAATTTCTGGATCAGATACTTCCTTCAACTGTTCCAGAATTTCTTCCTTGGTAACCATTCTAATCTGGTTATCAATTAATGACTAATACTTAACAATTTTGTGCTTTGGAACTTGTCTAAAGCTAATTTCTATGTAATATTTGCGCTTCTTCCAGCATTCTCCTGCAAATATGAACACTTAGGCATAAATTTACTGTGCCAAAACAAGAATGCATTCCTATTGGTATCAGAGTTTCTGATCTAGCACAAAAT
>JAJZKX010000232.1 GCA_021850745.1 Thermoplasmata archaeon | reverse complement strand
AGTTCATTTGTGGGAGAATTTTCTAACCTATTAAGTGCAGAATCTATGATTTAACAATTTCTAACAGGTTATAATGTAATTATAAATACGGACTGAAATTAGATCAAGACATGGTAGAAGACACTAAAGGTGATACCAGTAGAGAAAATATAGCTGGCAGACTTGAGAGATTGCCTTTTAGCAGTTTCCACACAAAATTCGCGCTCATGCTCACCAGTGGAGAATGGGCCGAGAGTTTGATGCTTCTGGGAAACGGGGCTATTCTTGGTCTGGTGGCGGCGTATTATCATCTGACCGGTAATCTGCAGACATTTGCTTTTCCCGCATTTTTCTTTGCGGGAGAGTTTGTGGGCTCAATAGCTTTTGGAAGGCTTGCAGATGCAAGGGGAAGAAGAGCGGTGTTCCTGATCAACCAGCTTGTATTTGGTCTTGGAATGATAATTGCTGGTTTCATGAATTCGTGGCCTCTGATTGGAATATTTGTTATGATTGGAGGTATAGGGGTTGGTGGAGAATTTCCACTTGTTGACAGCTATGGAACTGAAGTTTTCACGGGTAAGAACAGGGGTGCTTGGCTTGCATTGATATACACAATAGCAGTCACGGCTGCCCCATTGATCATATTCATCACTTCAATCACACACAACATGGGATATTACTCATTCAGGATTCCTCTCTGGTTCATGGGAGCTGCAGGCATTGTGGTATGGCTCATAAGATTCAGGCTGAAGGAGTCGCCGAGATGGCTAGCAAATCATGGAAAGCTTGAGGAAGCAGAAACCATGATGGATAAGATAGAAGAGGAGGTCAAGAAAAGTGCAGGAGTCAAGGAACTGCCACCTGTAACCGATACGCTTGAAGTGCCAGTTCGTGTATCAAAATACAAGGACATCTTTGCTCCAGATGTGAGGAAGACCACCATTATGATGGCAATTTTCATGTTCTTCCAGTCTGGCATCTTCTATGGCTTTGTTACATTTGCGCCCGGCCTTGTGACAGTGTCTTTCCCAAAAAGTGACCCTCTGGGAGCAGCAGCAGTGATATTCTCAGGTTTTGTATTCGGCAGCATATTCAACATATTCATAATCGACAAGATTGAGAGAAAGTGGGGGATAATTCTCTTTGCAGTACTTGGAGGCGTATTTGGAACGTTCTTCGCTATCATACATGGACTGGATGAGGTCGTCATATTCGGTTTCCTTACTGCCTTTATGCTGTGGAACTTTTCAAACTTCATGCACCAGTACAATGCAGAAATATTCCCGACAAGGGTAAGGACTACCGCTGCAGGCTTTGTTTATTCCATAAGCAGGATATCCACAACTATACTGGTGCTGTTCATAGCAGTATTCATAGGATCTAAGAATGCACCAGGGATATTTGCCTTCGTATGGATTCTGGTTGTGATTGTTTCAGTTGTTCTCATAGTTCTTGGTCCAAAGAGCACAAGAAAATATGTGGAACAGATAGCGAACTGAACAAATCACTTCTTATTTTATTTTAATTTTTATTGACTTGATTTTAAATCACATTGTTTTGATGAAATTTTTGGCATCAATGTTTGCAACTGCGGACAAAAGTTCATGAGTAATCAAATTACAAAAGCCTGCAACAGTCCATGATATTACCCGACGTCAAGAATAAATCCGCTAAATCCATGGTTGAGCGGTAGGCTAGTTTTGGTAAACCACACTGTCCGTTTGCAAAAACATGACTATCGTTGTGACTGACCGGATATATTCTTAACAAGTCATCAGCGAAACATCAAACCAAGGATTTTCTTTTCTGCATTCCTGAGATGATACAGGACTGTGGGTTTTCTTATGTTAAAACGCTTTGATATATCATCAAGATTGTATTCTCTTGGCCACTGATAATAACCGTTGCTCACAGCTGACCTCAGTATCTCGAATTCCATTGTTGTTAGCTGCCCATACAGGGGAACATAATTTCTGTTCATGAGTGAAGCCAGGTCTTCCTGTCTTAGTTTTGATACTGTCAAATCATCAATGTGATTCTTCTTTTCTATGTTGTGGATAATTGGTTCGCACATTTCCCTGCTTGAAACAATGCAAGCTACATTCTCGATACCTGATCCAATCACCACTGGAAAAATTGGAAATCCTCCTCCGTCAACGATGGAATGTATTATTCCATGTCCCCGCTTGACAGAATTCATAATCATGAATTTGCCAACTCCATAAATATTTCTGTTGATAATATCGCGTGATTGAAAATCAATTTTCTCAGGCGAGAGATCGGTTCTTGAATAAGAAAGAACAAGATTCTGGCCTCTGGACATTGGATTCACGTAGGAGACGTTTACCGGGGTTTCCAGCACATCGGAAAGTTGGGAAAGTCCGCAGTTGCTGTTGATCTTGATCTCGCAGTAGAACATTACAGATAATATAGGATTTAGTTGGCATTATACATTTCGGTTGTTGTTATATTTAACATTAATACAGAAATAACAACAAAATGCAGCGTTAACATCAATACTGCCACATGAATTACGTTGTGGCTAATGAAAGCGCCTTATCCGATATTTTCACTGGAAAGTAATCCAGGTAATGCAGGTTATGTGAATTCAGATTACGCCCTTCGCCTTCAGTTCCTGAATTTCCTTTGAACTGTACCCAAGATTCTGTAAAATTTCGTCTGTGTTTTCTCCCAGGCCTGGTGGGTTGCCTCTCATTAAGCCGCCTGTGGGGGTAACGGGAACACGGATGGGCCGATTTTCATAAATCTCGGTCACCATTTTAGCAGAAGCCTGAGGGTCAGCCAGCATGTCCCACGGTTTATTCAGTACAGCAAAGGCTATATTCATTTTCTCAAGTAGATTCATGAGATCGCCAAT